>NZ_CP114285.2:301515-603030 GCF_027111255.2 Flavobacterium flavigenum
ACGGTTAATTTTTCTGATTTTTTCTATTTTACCTTAAAAAAATTGCAACCTATAAAATTTAAAGGTTAATCCTTCACCTGAAAAAATCCCTTGGCTATTTGAATGAACTCCTGCAGTTTTTTGGGTATCGCCAGTTCATCTGCTTTAGACATACTTAAAACTTCTTCTGCTTTTTCTTCATCAGAAGCAAGCTCTACCCAATTTGGATTGATAATAAGACCGTGTCCAACAGCCACCAACGACAACCCCATCTTTATTGCCTCGATAGCATCTTTGAACTGTTTGATGCCTCCCGCAGCAATCACTGGAACTCTGTGATGAACGTGATCAAGTACCAATTTTAAAATAGTCTCATCCCTGTTTTCATTATCTATAGGCTTTTGCGTCAGCAGATCTGTAAGTGAAACGTGCAGATAATCAATCCCGCATTCAATGAGTTTATCAATCAACGGCAGGATATCTTTCACTCTATAACTTTCAGGCTCTTCTGGTGATATTCTGAAACCTATTATAAATGGTTGGTCTGCATACTTTTTAATTACACTCTGAATTTCTTTGATCAATTCTACTGCAAAGTTCATTCGTTTTTCGGCAGATCCACCCCAGTGATCTGTTCTTTGATTATAATAGGGTGAAAAGAAATTTTGCAATAGGAATCCATGAGCGCCATGCAGTTCTACTCCGTCAAAACCTGCCCTTATTGCTCTGTGAGCAGTTTCGCCAAAAGCTTTTATCATTTCCAGAATTTCTTCATTTGAAAGTTCACGAGATATAACACCTCCTTCATAAAACATAGACGGTGCTAATGCTATAGGACTTGCACTTACCGGAATACTATCAGGAATAAGATTCAAAACTGCTTTATTTCCAGCGTGATAAATTTGAAGTATTGCAGGTGAGCCGCCTTTTTTTGCTGCAGCGGCCATTTTTTTAAGCCCTGGCAGAAAAGAGTCGTCGTAAGAGGCATATTCATTGTTAAAACCAATTCCGTTGGCCATAACTCTCGTACAGCCTGTTATTACCAGGCCAACGTTTCCGCTTCGGGCTTCATAATGCTTTATTTCATCATCTGATACTGTATAATCATCATTGCTGGCCCAGGTTGTCATTGGTGCCATGGCAATCCTGTTTTTAGTTTCGATCCCGTTTTTAAATGTAAAACTTTGGAATAATTGTTTTGTATCTGTTGTCTGGCTCATTATTTAATTTTTATGTTGTTAAATGATGATGCAAAATTGGGACATTAAAAATCCTGTAAGTTATACAAAAGGCGGTAGATGTGACACAAATTGCGGAATGGAGCTTTTGTAAACTGTTTTCATGATCCAAATTATTGACTATATATTTAATATTAGATATATGATTCTGCCACAAAAACTAGAGTGCTAAATTATTAAAAAAATCGCCTTAGATTTTGTAACGGAAAAGGTATCAGGTCTAATCAACAAATTACGATAAATCAAAGAGAAAAAAATCCTATATCCTTAGCGGGATTTCGAACCGTCGTTCAGTTTCGATTAAATCTCTAATAAAGCCACTTTAAGACTGTCGAATTTTAAACACACTAAGAATTCCTCGTGGAAATCGAATCACAAATGCTACTCCGTAAAGACTTGAAAAATCTATATATTCATGTATAAAAAAGAGATAACCATTTAAGAAAAACAATCAGTAAATTAGGTGTCTTTCTTGCGTTAATTGTGTTTTACAAAACATGCATACTCATGGTATAAACCGCGCCCGTGTTGAAGCTAAGATTTTAAAACTCTTAAAACATTTATAAATCACTTATTTTTAAGTAATTAACATGGTATTTTAACCCCTGTTTAATAGCGATATGTCTCCTGTATTAGAATTTGATTTCTATAGTTTTGGTTTAACAAGAAAAGTAGTTTACTTGTTGAAATTATTTACTAACCTCAACCAAACCAAAAAATGAAAAAAAAATTTTTATTATGGACTTTTTTAGCTTTCTTTTCGATGCAAATGAAAGCACAAACCTACGACATCGTAGTTGCTAAGGACGGTACAGGTAATTATACCTCATTACAAGCAGCAATAAATGCAGTGCCTTCAAACAGCACTAAGGAAACTAAAATTTATGTTAAGCGGGGTTTGTACAACCAGGAAAAATTAATTGTTCCTGCCAACAAAACCAAAATTACATTAATAGGTGAAAGTAGGGAACAAACTATTATTTCGTATGATATACATAACTGTGCAGATGGAGGTGATGGAATGTGTCCTGATGCAAAAGTGGCACTTTGGGCTTCCAATGCTGATCTGGTCAGAACTGCGGCCACTCTTACCATTAAAGCCAACGATTTTAAAGCTGAAAATATAACGTTTCAAAATACAGCAGGAAACGTTGGGCAGGCACAAGCATTGACTATACAGTCTGATCGTACTATTTTTAAAAATTGCAATATTACAGGTTATCAGGATACTATTTATTTTTGGATGCCTGCAACATGTCGTGCCTATTTTGAATCTTGTATGATCTTGGGTCGTACTGATTATATTTATGGGGGAGGAATTGCATTTTTTAATAAATGCGAAATTAGAAGTTATGGTGGAGCCTGGATTACAGCTCCATCTACAGGAATTGATCAAAAATATGGCTTTGTTTTTTACAAATGCAATCTAACCTATCAAGCCAACAGTCCAAGAGCTGGAGACGATGGAGCCAAAATTAAATTCGGAAGACCTTGGCATAATTATCCAAAAGTGTCCTGGCTGTATTGTACGATGCCAGCACAAATTGATCCTTTAGGCTGGGGAGATAAATGGAATATGACCTATGCAGATACAAGTACTGATCTTCATTTGTATGAATGGATGAATACTGGTGCCGGAGCAAATATGAGCGGAAGGGCAAAATGGGCTGGTCTTAGAGCAATGTCAAATCAAACCGAAGCAAATCTTTACGAAGCTAAAATTGTATTGAAAGGTTCTGATAATTGGGATCCTGCTGCAATGACTGGTACAAACGGAGGAACTGCTTTCCAAACCATTCAGGCCGAAAATTTCAATAGCCAATCGGGTATTCAGACTGAAGCTAGTTCCGAGGGCAGTGATAATGTAGGATATATCAATAGCGGTGATTGGATTATGTTTAAGGACATAAACTTTGGTTCTGGAGCAGGTAGTTTTCTGGCAAGAGCTGCAACCACTGGAACTGGAGGAACTATTTCTATAAGATTAGGGGGCACATCCGGTACGGTAATTGGGACCTGTACTGTAACAGGAACCGGAGCATGGCAGACCTATAAAGACTTTTCATGTCCTGTGAGTCAGGTTTCAGGAATACATGATGTCTATCTTGTTTTTGAGGGTGAAAGCGGCTATTTATACAACCTTAATTATATAAATTTTTCGATGCCACAGTTAGCAGCTTCATTGACAAAGCATGGAGCTGGAGGATCCAGCCAAACGGTAGGCATTAATACAGCTATTGCAGGTTTTTATTATAGCTGGCAAAATGCTACAACAGTAAATGTAACAGGATTGCCATCAGGAGTCAATGCAGCCATAAACAATACAGCCAAAACGATAACCTTCAGCGGAACACCAACTGTGAGTGGTACTTTTACATATACCATTACAACAGTTGGTGGTTCACCAAATACAACAAAATCAGGGACTTTCACAGTAACTTCAGCTACACAAAAGCCTGCTGCTACTCAAAAAGCTGCATCTTCTCTGGCGGTTACTTCTCCAGCGTTTCCTGGTGCCGAAGGTTTTGGACGATATACAACTGGTGGTCGTGGCGGACAGGTAATCTATGTTACCAATTTGAATGATTCAGGTGCAGGAAGTTTAAGGGCAGCTGTTATGGCAACAGGAACCAGAACAGTTATGTTTAAAGTTTCGGGAATCATTGCGCTTAATTCAGATTTGAGAATCAACAATGCAAATATCACCATAGCAGGTCAGACTGCCCCGGGTGACGGAATCTGTTTGAAAAATTATTCCGTAAATATAGATGCTGATAATGTTATCATTAGATATATTCGTTTCCGAATGGGTGACCAGGCACAACATCAAGGCGATGCTTTAGGTGGACGAAACCATAAGAATATTATCATTGACCACTGCTCAATGAGCTGGAGTACAGACGAAACGGCTTCATTTTACGACAATGAGAACTTCACTCTGCAATGGTGTATGATGTCTGAAAGTTTACGCGTATCTGTTCATGATAAGGGAACTCATGGTTATGGTGGAATCTGGGGAGGAAAAAAAGCCTCATTTCATCATAATATGTTAGCGCATCATGATAGCCGAAATGCCCGTTTTTGTGGCAGCAGATACTCGGGACTGCCTAATCTTGAGCATGTTGATTTTAGAAATAATGTTATTTATAACTGGGGCGGCAACAGTGCTTATGCTGCTGAAGGAGGCTCCTACAATCTTACCAATAATTATTACAAGGCAGGTCCGGCAACAGGCTCAGGTGTAAATGACAGAATAATTTCTCCAGGTCAGGATGATGGATCTAACAACCAGGCTGCAGGTATTTGGGGCAAGTTTTACGTTAATGGAAATCATACTACCGTAAACCCTGCCACTACGGACAATAATTGGAATGGAGTTGATCCTAATCCATCTTCAAAGAGCAAAACGGAACTTCGTGTAAATACTGAATATGACTTTGGTCAAATGACTACTCATTCAGCAGCAAATGCATATAATCGTGTATTGGCGTATGTAGGTGCTAGTCTTAAACGTGACGCAGTTGACAACAGAATAGTATCAGAGGCAACAAATGGGAATTTTACCTATACTGGATCAAACGGAAGTACAAAAGGTCTGATAGACACACAATCTGATGTTGGAGGATGGCCTGCCTACAATTCCAGCACAGCACCAACGGATACCGATAATGACGGAATGCCTAATAGCTGGGAAACTGCAAATGGTTTGAATAGTAATAATGCTTCTGATGGAATATTATATACACTCAGCCCAATATATACTAATCTAGAAGTTTATATTAATGGACTGGTAGCTACAATCACTGCCAATCAAAACCTAAATGGAACTGCCAATTATACAGAATCGACTGGCACAGCTACTCTTGTGAAACATGGTGCAGGTTCAGCAAATCAAACTGTAAGTCTAAATACACCGATAGTCGGTTTTAATTATTCATGGACGAATGCTGCCTCTGCCACTGCTTCAGGATTACCTTCTGGTGTCACTGCAGTAGTTAGTGCTTCTGCACAAACTATTACCATAAGCGGAACTCCTACACAATCGGGTACATTCAATTTCACTGTAGCAACTACAGGTAGTTCCCCAAACGCATCAGCATCAGGTACGATTACTGTAACTGGTAGTTCTGCTATTGCTGAAATTTCTATTGATGAAAATCAAACTGGATTCTGTTCAGTTGAAGGCACTATAGATAGCAATAATGCCGGATTCCAGGGCGTTGGTTTTGCCAATGCCAATAATGCCGTAGGGGCAGGAATTGAATGGTCTGTGAATACTTCTTCCGGAAATTACATGCTTCGTTGGAAATATTCTAATGGAGGGACAACTGCCAGACCAGGTAAAGTAATAGTGGATGGCGTTACATTGGGTACTGCAGATTTTAATCCTACAACTAATTGGACTACCTGGGCTGAGAATTCAAGCTCTTTAGCTACAGTAACTCTTTCTGCAGGGAATCATATCATTAGATTAGAAGCTACAACAGCATTCGGTTTGGCTAACATCGATAAAATAGAGGTTGAAGGAATTAATCCTGTCGCAATTAGTTGTGGCAGTACATCTAAAACAGCTTCTTTTAACAATGCAATGGATCCGACTTTTGCTAGGACTGAAGGAAAAATATATCCTGTACCGTTTGAAAATGAATTTTACATCGATCTTGCCACTATTGGAAAAGTCAAACAGATTTCGGTGTTTAATATGCTTGGACAACAGATTTACACAATAAATGAGATTACCGATCCAACAGTTAAAGTAAATATTAATGGCAGTGCTGGTATATATGCAGTTAAAATAATTACTGAAAATGGTATTCTAAATAAAACTATTATTAAAGAATAGGTTTATAATCTAAGTGTTAATATTAAAACCTATCAGAAACTAAAAATTTCTGATAGGTTTTTCATTTCTAATTAAAGCAATTAGTAATAACTACAAAACAAGAATAATAAACATTGATAAAAGCGGTTCTGATACTGCACGATCAAAGTCTATAACAAACATTCATTCTCAAACATTAAAATCCGGCAATGTAAATATCTCAACAATATCGAACAGGTCCATCTTTTTATTAAGTGGCGTATCCAAAACGCATTAGGCTTTATAAGTTTTGAATTGGAAAGACGAAAATTGAGCGGAATTGAAGTTGTGCATATGCTGAGGGAGAATCACTTATTTATCTCCATCAACTGGAGTCCTGATCGCAGAAGAAAAATAAATAATCCTATTTCTCGAAAATTATTGTTTTACCCTTGTAACTAAATCTTGCCTTTAATAGATCATTCGAATTATCAGGCTGTTTTCCACCTACTGAGATTGTAAACCATCCCGGTTCAACCACTCGCATCCCTTTTTTATTTATTAAGGATAGCTGTCGTGGAGTAATTGTAAAATAAACTGTTTTTGTTTCACCTTTTTTTAGATAAATGCGTTCAAAACCTTCTAATTGCACTATTGGACGTGGAGTAGAAGCTTTCTCATCTTTTATATATAATTCAACTACTTCATCACCGTCACGATCACCGGTATTGGTTACATCAACCGATACTTCGAAGTTTTTTTCAGCATTAATATTCGCAGGAAGTTTTAAGTTACTGTATTTAAATTTTGTATAGCTTAAACCAAATCCAAATGGATAAAGAGGTTTCTTTTCAAAATAACGATAGGTGCGTCCTTTCATATCATAGTTTTCGAAAGGAGGAAGCTGGTCTACTGATTTATAATACGTAACCGGTAGGCGGCCAGCCGGATTGTAATCTCCAAAAAGCACATCGGCAATTGCATTACCACCTTGTTGACCCGGATATCCCGCTGTCAGGATTGCCGGAACATTATCATTAGCCCAGTTTATGGAGAGCGCGCTTCCGTTTATTAAAACTAAGATTACTGGTTTTCCGGTTACTGTAATTGCTTTCATTAGCTCCTCCTGATTCGCCGGCAAGTTAAGACTGGTACGGTCACCACCTTCAAAACCATCTGCTTCGACTTTCATTTCTTCACCTTCAAGGCGTTCATTCAATCCTAATACTAAAACTACAGCATCCGCCTGATTCGCGACGTTAACAGCTTCTTTTAAAACATCTTCCTGTGGTTCAGACCATAAAAGCTGGGCTATTGCATCACCATATGTATTTTGGTATTTAACTTCTATTTTATATTTTTTTCCGGCTTCCAATTCCAGTTTTTGAGGACGAATTCTCGGATGATGGCTGTTTTTTCCACCTGATGTTTTTCCTGTTTCGATATCGATAGTCATAAAAGGCTTGGACCATTCAGAAATATTGTAAAGTCCGGTTTTTGGTGGTACAATATAACCAGTCCATTTTACGCTATAATTACCCATTTTCATACGGGGATCAGGTGTATCAATATCCCAGTGAAAATCGATGTTATCATCTATGCGGGTAAAAAGAGGTTTTCCCTGATATTCTTTATTGTCAAAATATTCTGCTGTCAGACCTTGCACTCCATTTTCATTTTGAAGATAAACAGAAGGGATAACTTTCATTTCAGGAACTCCTTTTGCAAGATCTGTACCCTTTGCGTATAGTACTTTAGCATGAGGTTCTAATTTATTTTGAATGCCTTTTAGCACCGTTACCGGATTGCTGGGAATACCGCTGTAATTTCCCCATAAAGACTGTGCATCGTTAGCATTTGGGCCAATAACGGCAACCGTTTTGATTTCTTTAAAAAGTGGAAGTGTATTGTTCTGATTTTTTAAAAGAACAATACTTTTTTGAGAAGCTACGCGGGCCAGCCAGTCATGAGCGGAATTGTTGTTAACCGAATAAGGGATTTGTGCATAAGGCACAATCTCCTCAGAATCAAACATACCTAATTTAAAGCGTGCCGTAAACAAACGTTTTATCGTAATGTCAATATCAGCTTCTGTAAGCAATTTTCGGTCAAGTGCTTCTTTTAATGATTTATAACTGCTTCCACACTCCAAATCTAATCCTGTTTTTACTGCCAAAGCTGAAGCTTCTGCTGCATCATTGGTAATTTTGTGGTATTTCCAAATATCTGTAACAGCACCACAGTCAGAAACAATGTAACCCTTAAATCCCCAATCATTTCGAAGAATATTGAACAGGAATGGGCTTGCACTGGCAGATTCGCCTCTAAAACGATTATATGCTCCCATTACAGAGTAAACATGACCTTCTTTTACCAAAGTACGAAAAGCAGGAAGATACGTTTCATAAAGATCGATATCGCTGGTTTCAGCATTAAAAAGATGACGTGAAGGTTCAGGGCCGGAGTGAACTGCATAATGTTTTGCAGTAGCAATTACTTTAAAATATTTTTCATCAGTTCCCTGAAGACCGGTAACATATTTAAGTCCCAATTGACCGGTAAGAAAAGGGTCCTCACCATACGTTTCATGTCCGCGGCCCCAACGTGGATCACGAAAAATATTGACATTTGGTGACCAGAATGTCAATCCCTGATACATTCCGTGTTGTCCTCTTCTCAAATATTCGTGATGTTTGGCACGTGCTTCATCAGAAATAGCATTGGCAACATCAAAAATTAATTGGCGATCCCAGGATGATGCAATTGAAATAGATTGTGGAAAAACGGTTGCATATCCCGCACGGGCAACTCCATGTAACGATTCATTCCACCAATTATATTCCGGTACACCTAAACGTTCAATGGCAGGTGAGGAATCCATCAATTGACTGATTTTTTCATCTATAGTCATTCTGGATACCAGATCATCGACACGTTGTTCTGTTGTTAAATTTGGATTGTTAAACGGAAATTTTTCCTGTGCGAAAGTGTTTAGCGCTAGAAAGTTCAGCATAAACACGAGACAATATACTTTTCTCATTGAGTTTCCTTGAAAATATTTAGGTTATAGTTTTTTTGGCAATGATTTTTTTAATCTAAAAGATTATGGATAGTTCATTACTTTCATGATTGCAAAATTAGATGTTTAAATCTTTCAGCTTGGGATAAATTGCTATTTAAGGGATGTTGTAAAGCTTGTATTTAATTTTTTTTCAGTTTTTCACATTATATAGAATGGGTACAAAACACTATATAAAGGGGGGTATTTGGCTACTGACAGGGTGCATTTTAAGTTCATAAAAGAATTTTGATATTTTTGTCTTTGCTTTGAAGCTCATAAAATTATAAATGTTGAAACGAAATATACTTCTGATCTTTTATTATTTGATTTGTACCCTTTGTACAGCTCAGCCATCTGGTATTTTGACTCATTTTTCCAATGATTTAAAGTTAAGCCAGTCCCGTATTCTGGGTATTCAACAAGATGAGAAGGGATTTATTTGGCTGGGAACATTCAACGGTTTGATTCGTTATGACGGAAATACTTTTCAAAACTTCAGGGTAGAAAAAAACTCATCATTAGACTTAATGTCAAATCGTGTATCTAAATTTAAGTTTGATAAAAATGGGCAAATCTGGATTCAGTCTGAAAAAAATGATATCTATTATTTTGATACACATCAATTAAGGTTTCATTCTCCAATTGAGAAAAAAGCTGGTAAATCTTCTAATACTGCTTTTACAAAGTTCAAAGTGATGCCATCTGGAAAAGTATGGATATTTCCGGAAGATAAAAATCACCTGATTCTTTTCCAAAATAATAAACAGACCCGACAAATTGCTTTTGATCCTTCAAAATATTGTGGTGTAATTGGAGATGTTTTTGAAGATACCTCAGGAACAACCTGGTTTTTGACGGATGCAGGAATTTGTCGTTTAAATAAAGCGGGAACTGCTCCGGAATATTTTTTTTCAAATATGTCTGGACATTCCGGAAAATCATATTCATTTAATTCAGTTCTGGAAACAAAAGAGGATGTATGGTTTGGAGGAGGAAAGGGTAAATTTACACGTTATACTAAAAAAACAAATACTTTCTTTGATTTTGAAGTGGATATAAATGAAGATATTGCCTTAATAAAACTTGTGGATAACAGCAAAGTGCTAATATTAACAAATGGGCAAAGTTTTTACTATTATGACATAAAGACCGGAAAACTGGATGTTTACAACAGCAAAACATTATCAGGTTTTCCTGATGAGAAAATCAATTACTTGGGAGTAACAAATTCACGCCAGTTTTGGTTCGAAACCCCAAATTCAGGTGTGTATCAATTTGATTTGGCTACCAGGAAGCTAAAATATATGCAGGTTGATTCAAGCGGTCCTCCTGTAGTTGGCGCAGAACAGAAAAGTTTTCTGCTTACTTCGCCAGACGGGACAGTTTGGATTCAGTCGCACAAAGGACCATTTGCTTATTGGGATGAAAAACAAAACAAATTGTCTTCTATATTGCGATGTATTAAAGAGTCGAAAGAGACAGTCTCTGATGTGATGCATACAGCTACTTTTGATAAACTGGGGAATTTGTGGTTCTGTTCATTCAAGCAGGGATTAGATCTGATAACGTTTAACAATCGTAATTTTTCAATATTAAATTTAGAATCGGGCAATCGTCAAAAGCATAACGTTCGAAGCCTGATGAGCGACAAAAATGGCAATCTTTGGGTAGCCAGCCGTGCTGAAAATATTGCCATATTCAATCCTCAAAAAAAGAAGATTGGAATGTTAGGGCCTGATGGCGTATTATCCAATGGAAGCACCGGATGGGGAGCAGATATTTACAGCATGATGGAGGATACCAATGGCAGGATATGGATTGGAACCCGAGGCAACGGATTGTTTTGCCTGATACCCACAGGGCAGTCTTTTAAATATCAGGTAAGCCATTATAAGTATAATGAGAAAGATATTTATAGCATTAATTCAAATGATATTTATAAAATATTTCAGGCATCAAATGGTCAAATATATGTAACTACATGGGGCGGAGGGATTAATCTGATCCGTCAATCAAATAATGGATTCCGTTTTATTAACTACAAGAACGAACTAAAAAATTATCCCATAAAAAATGCCGATAAAGTTCGCTCAATAGTTGAAAATAAGGAGCACGAATTATTTTTTATCTCTTCTTATAAATTGTTCTCTTTTTCTGCAGAAAACAAATCACCTGATAAAATATATTTTAAGGAGTTTTCACAGGTTTCGGGAAATGATATTTTGGATGTTCTGATAACCTCAGATAACCGATTAGCATTAGCTACGAATGGAAAAGGCTTAATTCTGGCCGATTTAGATAAAAAGGGGCAATTAAAAGTTAAGCCTATTTGGAACAAAAATATGGCGTTTCCTCTTGAAGGGGTTGTGGCATTGCAGGAAGACAAATTAGGCAAAATTTGGCTTATGAGCGACAATCAGGTAGTTCGGTTTGATCCTAAAAAAAATAGTGCTGAAACATTTCCTGAACTGAAATCGATTATTGGTACTGAAATATTTTCAGAAGCTACAAGGTGCCGACTTGCAAGTGGAGAAATTGTGGTTGGATATTCAGATGGAGCACTTTATTTCAGACCAGAGGCTATTAAACCATTTCAATTTAAGCCTTATTTGGCGATATCGGGATTTTCTGTCAATGATAAACAGTTACACGAAATAAATCCCGAAAGTCCCGAAAATCCGGATTTACTGAAAGAGGTTACGCTCCAGCATGACCAGAATTTTTTCAGGGTTCAAATTTCAGCCCTGGATTATATTAAAAATGAGAATATTGTATATCGCTACAAGCTGGAAGGAGTTGATAAACAATGGAATTACCTTAAGGGAGGGCAGTCGATTAACTACACCAATTTGGATCGTGGAAAATTCACCCTGATTGTGTCTTCTACAAATGGTCACAATTTATGGGCAGATAATGAGAGACGAATTGAAATTACTATCCGCCCTTCAATTTGGGGAACTCACTTCGCATATTTCTGTTATTTGTTATTGGCTGTAGGTTTATTTTTAGTGGTCAATCGCGCGGTCCTGACCATATTAAAACTGCGAAATGATGTGGAATTACAGAAACAAATGGGGGAATTAAAATTGAAATTCTTTACCGATATTTCACATGAAATCAGGACTCCTCTTACCATGATTACTGCGCCTTTAGAGATTATGCTTTCGGATGATGAAATAAAAAAATCAGCAAAAGACCAGCTTCGCATTATTGAAAAAAACAGTAATAAATTGTTGAATTTGGTTAATCAAATTTTAGATTTAAGAAGAATTCAGGACAGAAAGCTAGTTGTTAGTGAGGTAAACTTAGCTGATTTTACAACGAAAGTATGCGAAAATTTTAGTGAAATGAGCCTACAGCGCAATATAGAATTGAAAATAAATAGCAGTGCTGCAAAGTCAAATGTATGGGCTGACCCGGATAGTTTGGATAAAATTTTGGTCAACCTGCTTTCAAATGCATTTAAATATTGCCACAAAGGAAATACAATTCAGGTAGAAATAGAAGACACGGAGAAGCAGGTGGTTCTAAAGGTTAATGATAACGGGCCGGGTATCAGTCCGATCCTTCAGAAACGATTGTTTATACGTTTTTCAAACTACAACGAAAATCCATATAATCCAAGTACAGGAATTGGCCTTTCTATCGTAAAAGATTTGGCAGATAAGCACGGTGCAACTATTTTGGTTGAAAGTACACCCGGTAAAGGAAGCAGTTTTCAAATTTGTTTCTTAAAAGGCTACAAGCATTTTACTGAAGATGTGGATATTTTATTTGAAGAAGATGAAGCGGAATTAGTGAATGATGTAAGATTTGAAGCTGAGCCTGACTTAATGGTGTATGAAGAAGTAGAAAAAGAATTGCCGGTAGGATTGGTTGTAGAAGATGATCCTGAATTGAGAGGATTTATTGTTTCTGTTTTGGAAAAGGATTATACAATTTATGTAGCAGAAAATGGTATAGAAGGAAATTCAAAGGCTGCAGAATTATCCCCTGATTTCATCATAAGTGATATCATGATGCCACATATGGATGGTATAGAAATGCTTAAATTAATCAGGAATAACTTTGCAACCAGCCATATTCCCGTGATTTTGCTTAGTGCAAAAACCGCAATTGAAAGTAAATTGGAAGGAATGGAATATGGTGCTGATGATTATATAACCAAGCCATTTAATGTGAGTTTTTTACAAGCACGGGTTAAGAATGTTTTGAAGCAGCGTGTACGCCTTCAGAATTTGTATTCGACAGGTAACATGACTGAAATTTCAGAAGAAGAACCTTTGCAAATTTCTAATAAGGATCATAAGTTCATGTTTCAGGTGATTAAACTGGTAAAGGAAAATATGTCTAAATCAGATTTTTCAGTTGATGAATTAGGAAGATTAATGTGTATGTCACGAGCCAGTTTCTTTAATAAACTTAAAAGCATTACAGGCGTTTCGCCAGTCGTATTTATTCGCGACATGCGATTGAATGAAGCGGCCGGGCTTATTAAAAACGAAGATCTGCTAATAAAGGAAATTTGTTTTGAAGTTGGTTTTAATGACCTGAAATATTTTGGAAAATGTTTTAGAGCAAAATTTAACCATACACCTGCAGAATATAGAAGACAGTTTCGCTAATAAAAATTTTAGAATGAAACCAAAGTGTCATACTGTGGAGCAGTAGGCTTGCTTAATTCTTAAGTTTTTTTAATTCTGATGGCTCATTGGAACGTGGGCTTCAACTTCGCTCAACCTGACATGATCATAGATTTGTATTACAACGATTATCCTGAGCGGAGTTGAAGGCTTATTTACTTTAAAGCTTTTGGTTATACTAACGTATTGTAATGGCTTCAACTTCGCTGAATCTGAGGATATTTATGCAGATACTAAAAGATAAATTTTCTCTTTTTCACAATCCTTTCGAGATCTTCTAAACTTAGTTTTGAGTTAAATAAACAGAAGTTGATTTTTATTTATTGATTTTTTCCCACTTAATATAAAAATATCCTAATTAATTTCCTATTCCTCAATTATTACTACTCAAATTAGTGATTTCACCCTCCTCGAAAAGCAATATTTACACCAAATTACAATTCGCTATCTATAGTTTTGTTCCATAACTAACGTTTTTAACTAATTCTTAACTAACTAATAAACCAAGCTTATGAAACAGACCGGCACTTTCATTCTATTATTAACTGGCATATCTGTAGCCTTTTACAGGCACATCTTTACCAGAAAATAACAATTTTCAATTTTAAATAATATGATATGAAAAACATAAAAAAACTAATACTCGGAGTATGTTTAATTCTTTCTATGACTTCCTGCTCTAGTGATGAAATGAAATATGAACCCTCAGTGGTAAGAGATTATGCGCTTCAGCTGAATGGCAATCCCTGGAATATAAATGTTGGTATTACAACAAGATCAATTTTCGTTTATAAAGATAATGGTCAATATTTTGGAAATTACAGTTCGCTTTATCGTTTTGCACTTGAGAAAGGAAGTTACAAGTTCATTGCTTCTGATATTCCTGCTGAAATGGTTCCTCTACCAGTTAACCTGAATGATTTTATTGTTCCGCAATCGATCAATGCTGATCAAAAAGTGAATCTATCAGCGGCAGTTCCTTATGCAACACCATTCGAGGAAAAACTTAATATGAACATCCTTACGAGAACAGGAACTTTACGATTGAAGTCAAAAGACATAGTAGCAGATCCAAGCTATTCTGTTATAAAAACAACTGTTTCTGTAAAACGTAACGGATACAAAGTCTCTGACGAAACCTTTGTGAAAGGAAATATGACGGTTTCCAGATCTAAGAAAACGACAACAGGAGGAATTAACTACTTAGATGATTTTATTGTATTTCAGACTGATGAAGCAGCGAATAATGTTACTGTTCATATAGAGTTTATGACTGCGGATTTAGTTGTGGTAAAAACAAAAGAATTTGAAGGCTCTTTTCCAATTTTAGGAAATGGGGTTACTAATGTCGATTTTAACCTCAATGATGCAGATACACCTATTATTAAGGATTACGTAGTAACTATTAATGGAGTTGTACAGGTTAAATAAATAAAATTGAATGATGAACAGATTTAAAAACAAATCTAAATCTAAATAAAATATAGTAGTTATGATAAAAAAACATATCATGAGCACATTAATCGTCTTGTTCCTGACGATTAGCGGTTATGCTCAGGAAATAACTGTGACGGGAGTTGTGAGAGATAAAATGGGCTCGATTCCAGGCGCAACAATTATTGTAAAAAATGAAAAAGCAAATACTACCAGTGATTTTGATGGAAAATTTTCTATTAAAGTAACCAACCCTAAAACAGCTGTTTTGGTGGTTAAGTTTATTGGTCTTGAAGACATTACCGTACCATTAAATGGTCGTACATCAGGAATTAATATCGAGATGAAAGAATCGACAAGCGAATTGAATGAAGTAGTAGTAATTGGTTACGGGACACAAAAACGTGGAAACCTGACGGGTGCGGTTTCGAGTATAAAAGGAACAGCATTAGAAAAAGTTCCAACCAGTTCTGTAGCGGAAGCTTTGGTTGGTAAATTACCTGGTGTTCAGATTACTTCGGCTGATGGTTCTCCTGGTTCTGAAATCATGATACGAATTCGTGGTGGAGGTTCTATTACCCAGGACAATTCGCCTTTAATTTTGGTTGATGGATTTGAAGTGGCTACCCTAAATGATATTCCGCCAACGGATATCGAATCTGTGGAAGTATTAAAAGATGCCGCATCTACGGCTATATATGGTGCGCGTGGTGCTAATGGAGTTATTTTAGTAACTACAAAAACACCTAAAGTAGGAAAGGTTTCTGTCAATATAAATAGTTATATGCAAATAAAAACATTGGCGAACCGTCTGGATGTAATGGACCCGTACGAATATGTTATAATGCAGTATGAGTATGAAAAAGGAAAAACCTCAAATCCAACTGCTTTTTACAACCGTTACGGACAGGCCAATGAAATGTATATTTATAAAGGCGATAAAGGAACAGACTGGCAGGACGAGATTTTTGGAAGCAATCCAATTACTAAATACCTGGACTTTAGTATGAATGGGGGTAATGAAAAAACAAAATTTAAGTTTGCAATAACGAATCAGGATCAGCCAGGAGTTTTAATAGGAACCGGTTTAAAACAAACCAACATGAATCTAACACTTAATACGAAACTGTCTGATAAGTTTACTTTTGAATTCCAGTCCCGTTTCATAAACCAAACAATTGAAGGATCAGGTACCGAAGGAGTTAGTTTGCTTAGCGCAATACGTCAGGCACCTACACTTGGTTTACAGGATTACATGACATTACCTGAAGATGATACTTATTTTGATCCGGAAGATTATGAGCCTGTTAAACGTTTCAATCCAATACAGGAAGCTGAAAGGAATTATCGTAATCGTACTAAACGTACATTTAATACAGTTGGAGCCTTAAGCTGGAATATTATGAAAGGCTTGAGTCTTCGCAGCTCATTCGGTTTTGAATACCAGTATGAAGAAGATGGCCGTTTTTGGGGTCTGGAAACTGGGACTGCAAATGCTAATGGCGGTCTCCCGGTAGTTGGCTGGCAAATGACACAAAGTCCTCGAACACAATTAAACAATGTTTTGAGTTATAATTTTAAAATTAATACGCTTCATGATTTTCAGGTTATGGTGGGTCAGGAAATGAAAGATCAGAGGAGTTTTAGTAAAACGTATACTACGCGTTATTTTCCTGAAAGTATAAGTGCAGAAAAAGCATTAGATAATCTTGCTTTGGGAACACCTTTCCAAAACAGTTCAAAAGAAGGTTCACCTAATAAAATCTCATCATTCTTCGGTCGTGTAAATTATGGTTTTGATGACAGGTATCTGGCAACATTTACGATTCGTGCAGATGGTTCCACAAAGTTTGGTCCTGATAACCGATGGGGAATATTTCCGGCTGCAGCATTTGCCTGGAGAATGTCAAATGAGAAATTCTTAAAAGAAAGTACAACCATTTCTAATTTAAAATTACGTTTAAGTTATGGAGTTTCGGGTAATGACCGAATTGATGGCGATTTGTATGCGAAATATTATGGCGTTTCACAAGACAAATCAGTAGGTTGGGGTGAAGAAAGTCATTATTACTATAATTTTTATAATCCTAATGGTAAAGTGACTTATTTAAATAATCCTAATGTAAAATGGGAAACAACTTACACTGCAAACTTTGGTGTTGATTTTGGATTTTTTAAAGAAAGAATTACAGGTAATATTGACATCTACCAAAATACGGTTAAAGATTTATTAGTGCCTTCTGATATTCCCGGATCATCAGGTTTTAGTAAAATCATGACCAACGTAGGGCAGACATCTAATAAAGGAATTGAATTTGCCATTAATGCTAATGTAGTGCAGCAAAAAGATTTTCATCTGGATGTAAATTTCAATATTGGATATAATAAGAATAAAATTGATGCGCTTTCAACAGGAGAGAATGAATGGATTCTTAGTTCAGGATGGGCAGGAACACAATTGTTAAATGATGATGATTATCGTGCCTATGTTGGAGGCACTAAAGGTTTGATTTATGGTTTTGTTAATGATGGTTTTTATACTATGGATGATTTCGATTCATTTGATCCATTAACAAAAACATGGAAACTGAAAGAAGGTGTCGCAAACTCCAAAAACCTGTCAGGTGATCCGCGCCCCGGAAATGCTAAATTTAAAAAATTAACGCCTGTTGATCCATCAGATTCCAATACGTATGTAATTGGTGCAAACGACAGGAAAGTTATTGGTGATACTAACCCAAAATATTCAGGAGGTTTTGGACTGAATGCAGTATGGAAAAATTTTGATTTGTCTACTTTTTTCAATTTTGTATATGGGTTTGATGTTTTCAACGCAAACAAAGTCATGATGACTTCCTGGTATCAGAATGTCCAGAATAATTTAGGGATGGAAGTTTCGTTGGAGAATCGTTGGAGAAATTTTGATGATATGGGGAACGATTTACGTTATTCACCAGCATTATTAGCCGACTTTAATAAAGATGCTACGATGTGGAATCCAACTTCAATTGGCCGTCCTATTGCTTCGTCTTATGCAGTTGAAAAAGGTTCTTTCCTGCGACTGAACACCCTTTCTTTAGGATATACAATTCCTTTAAATGTAACTCAGAAATTAACATTTAATAAAGTTCGTCTGTATGTAACGGGTACTAATTTATTTGTTTGGACGAATTACTCAGGCTATGATCCTGAAGTTAATCTGTCAACGGGATTAACACCTAACGTTGATTACAATGCATATCCAAGAACAAGGAACTACACCTTAGGAGCTCAGTTATCATTTTAATTAAATTAAATCTTAAAATTATGAATAAAAAGATATTATTAAGTATGCTATTTATTTTCGGACTCTGTTTTACAGGTTGCGATGATTATTTAGACGTACATCCGGCAACCGGTTTTACCGAGGCTGAAGTTTTTAGTTCTGAAAGTGAAATACAATCGGCTGTTGCAGGGATATATACACTTATGCTGACTGACGATGCGTATTCTAATCGTCTTGCTTTTGTTTTTAATCCAAATACAGATGTAGAGATGTCGGCCATTAATACGAACACAGTTAATGTTAATGGTTCTGATATTGCCTGCTTTGAACCTAAACCGTATTGGACAACTTTGAATTCTACCTGGAATGCGATGTATAAGATTATTAATTTGTCTAATGATGTTATACAGGGAATTGAAAATTCTGAGCTCTATAAAGCAGCCAGTAAGACGGAACCTTCAAAAATTACGCAGATGTATGGAGAAGCTAAAACACTTCGTGCGATGGTATATTTAGATATGATCCGCATTTGGGGAGATGTTGTCTTTCGTACTACATCATCTACCGGTGATGAGGATTTTAGGGTAGGAGTTACGGATAGAAATACAATTCTTGAATTTCTAATAGATGATTTAAAATCAGTTGAGCCGCTAATGCAATATGCAAGTGCACTGGATTACGGCCCTGAACGTGCATCAAGAAGTTTTAATCAGGGCTTAATTGGTTTACTTGCACTTACCCGCGGAGGGTGGACATTACGTCCTGATAGTGATGCTGCCAGTATTGGACACATGGTTCGTGGAGAAAATCATGAATTGTATTATGATATTGCAATTCAATATTTAGGTAAAGTAATTAATGAAGGACAGCATGACCTGAAATTGAGTTACCGTGATTTTTGGGTTAAGCAAAACAACTGGGTAACACCGGTTAATGATGACGTTATATTTTCATTACCATTGTTAAAAAATACCTCGGGTGAATATGGTTATGCTATTGGTATTCCGATAATAGAAGGAAATCATCCTTACGGAAGCGCTTCAGGAAGCCTTAATTTAGCAGGAACCTATTTGTACTCATTTGACAACAAAGATTTGAGGCGAGATGTAACCTGCGCACCTTATTCGTATGATGCAACTCTAAAACAGGTAATTCGTTTGGATCTGGCTAAGCTGGCTGTTGCAAAATGGTCAAAGCTTTATGAGACTACTCCGCTTGGAAGTACGAGTACTAAATCAACAGGTGTCAACTACTCATGGATGCGATTTGCAGATGTACTGTTGATGTATGCAGAAGCGGTAAACGAACGATTTGGTCCTCGTCAGGATGCTCAGGAAGCTTTAAAAAGAGTGCGCCGCAGAGCATTCAGTCAGGCAGACTGGGCAGCAAAAGTAGATGGTTACGTAGCTTCCAAATCAAATCCTGATTTATTTTTCCAGGCTATTATGGACGAACGTGCCTGGGAGCTTGGCGGTGAAAGCAAGCGTAAGTTTGACTTAGCACGCTGGAATAAATATAGTGAAGTAATTTATAACCAATACAACAAATTTGTGAACTGGGGCAAAGTAGCCAATGGTGCTTATGTGCCTGGTGTAGATAATGTTCCGGGAAGTGTTTACTGGAAAGAGATTCCAAATCCGGACGCTAATAACCCAAGTAAAATAATTTTAGATATCAAAGGAATTGATCCGGTTTTACAAGCTAAACCAGCAGGATATACAGAGACAGTTTTTGCAACAAAATGGTATGCCTTAAATAATGATACTCAGGCTTATGAGCCAAATAACGAAATTAAATGGAGTTTTAGAGGTTTTATAAACTTCAACAATGCTGCAAGTAAATCTCCTAATGACCCATTACGTTATTTATGTCCTTATCCTTCTAAAGTGATTTCGGATCATCGTGGAGCTATTCAGAATTATTATGGTTTTAACTATTAATTGAATTAAATATGAAAAATTCAAAAAGAGCAATTTATATTTTATCATTCTTCAGTATGATCTTGCTCGGAGGAATGTTAAACTCTTGCCAGCAAGACGAATTTGCTTATGCAAAGGTTGGAGATTTGTTTCAGCCCAAGTTTGTGCTTACCGCACCTGTGGTTAAAAGTAATTCTATTGCCGTAGTATGGTACAAGGTAAACGATGCTGTTTCCTATACGGTAGAATTACACTTAGACAATTACTATTCCAGTTTGTTCAAATCGTATACGATTACAGATACACAAATTTTGATGGACGATATTCCGTATAAAACGCAATTTTATATTAGGGTTCGTGCGAATAGCGAAAATGCTAAATTCAATTCTCAATGGGCTTACACAAATGCATTGACAGAAGATCGTCCGGCGTATGCCCAAATATTAAAACCTGTTGAGAAGGTAAATATTACTGAAACCGAAGTAACCGCAACCTGGATAATCGATGCGGCTAATCCGGTAGATAGTATTTCTGTCGCACCGGCACAGTCTAAGGAAATTCCGGCGATCGGACGCAAGCTGACAGATGCAGAAAAAGCAAGTGGACAAGCTAAAATTGAAGGCCTGGAAAAAAGTACAGCCTACAATGTAAATGTATATGACAATAATAAGCCGCGTATTTATGACAGACCATACAATCAGGTAAGTTTTCGTTCTGCAGGACCATCACCAGGGCAAATTTTGGTTATGAAAGGGGATGATTTAGATGCATTGTTAAGAAATAACAATACTGATGCTACAATTCCGGAAGGAACAGAATATTTCCTCGAAGCAGGTTCATTATTTAAGATTACACCATTTACTATTTCAAAAGGTTTTAAACTGACTGGTGGTACACAGGGGGCACAGCCTCAAATTGAAATGAACGGAAACTGGAATATTACTGAGGGATCCTTTTTGACCTCATTAGCCTTTGAAAACATTCGTTTTTATCAGACCATTGATGCAAGCTATTTCTTTAACAGCGGAACTTCATGGACAATTGGAGAAGTTACTTTCTACAATTGTGAGTTTAATAATTTTAAACGTGGTTTCTGGAGACATCAGGGAAGTGGAAAGTATAAAGAAGTAGGGAACTTTGAGATGACCTATTGTACTTTGGATGAAGTTGGTGGTCATTCGGGAACCTATGGAACCTTTGTTCTTGGTTCAGCAGGAGCAGACAATTTCAAAAGAGCAGTTTTTAATAATTGTACTTTTATGAGAGATTATTATGGGACAACCAATAATACCTACAACTTTAAAAACTTGTTTGATTATGGTACATCTACTTATCCAATTTATCTAGAATACAGTAATGTAACGATTTATGATTATGCTTATAACCGTTCCTTGATTAATATCCCGGCAGCCGTAGGGTCTACATTAGTTTTCAAGAATGTATTATTAGCTTCTGCTAGTGGTAAACTAATTCAGGCAATTGCTGCAGGCAGTACAACTTCTTTCAGTAATAACTATACCACTACAAATTATCTGCTGGGACCTGCAGCTATTCAGGGCACCGCATTAGGAATAAGTGCACAAGACTTGTTCGTAAATCCAAAAGCAGGAGATTTAACAATTAAAGATGTAAACTCTCCAATTGTTATAAATAAAGTAGGCGATCTTAGATGGCTTCCTTAATTCCTGCTGGTTAATTGTTTAGTTAAAAAAAGAAGTATCCTAACCCCGGATACTTCTTTTCCTACCATGTTTTTTCTAATGCTGATCCCTCAGATAATTTAGTCTGAACATAATCAGTGCCTCATATTTGTAAATGTTTTTTAGTAAAAACATGTTGATTAAATACTATTTAAAATGAAATTAAAACAATTAGTACTGTCCATTGGTTTGACAGTTTATGGATTAGGAGCAAATGCTCAGGGATGGAATGGTGACTTAGGAAACGGAAAGTACAAGAACCCTATTTTACATGTGGATTATTCAGATCCTGATGTATGTGCAGGGAAAGAAGGTTATTATATGACTGCTTCCAGTTTCAATAGTTCTCCGGGACTTCCTATTCTTCATTCAAATGATCTGGTAAACTGGGAGTTAATTGGATATGCATTACAAAATCAATTTCCTGTAGAACATTATCGTACTGTTCGTCACGGAGATGGTGTATGGGCGCCAGCTATTCGTTATCATAACGGTGAATATTATATTTATTGGGGTGATCCTGATTTTGGAATCTATATGGTTAAAACTAAAGACCCTGCTGGTACTTGGGAAGAGCCGGTATTGGTAAAAGAAGCAAAAGGAATCATCGATACCTGTCCGTTTTGGGATGAAGATGGAAAAGCGTATCTGTCTTATGCATTTGCAGGAAGCCGTGCTGCTGTAAAGACTGTTTTAATGTTGTCAGAACTTGCGCCAGATGGCACCAAATTAATTGGTAATCCGGCGATGGTCTTTGATGGACATAATGGTCATACAACTGTTGAAGGTTCTAAAATGTACAAGAAAGATGGCTATTACTGGATTATGGCTCCTGCCGGAGGTGTGAAACCGGGATGGCAGCTGGCTATGCGTTCTAAAAATGTCTGGGGTCCTTATGAGTCAAAAATCGTTTTGCATCAGGGTGATACAAAGATGAACGGACCACATCAGGGAGGATATGTAGAAACGCCAAACGGAGACGGATGGTTTATACACTTTCAGGATCGTTGGGCATACGGGCGAGTTGTGAATCTTCAGCCTGTTAGCTGGAAAGAAGGGTGGCCAGTTATGGGGAAAGACAGCAACAATGATGGTATTGGAGAACCGGTTATAGAATACACAAAACCAAATGTGGGCAAAAATTATTCTGCTACTCCCTTGGTTACTTCTGATGAGTTCAATGGACATCAATTTGGATTGCAATGGCAATGGCAGGCTAATCAAAACCCTGGTCAGCAATGGGGATGGTCATCTGCTAATTTAGGATTCATGCGCCTAAACTGTATTCCACGCAATGAGATTATAAAATCGATGTGGATGATGCCGAATTTATTATTACAAAAATTTCCCGGCGCCAATTTTACTGCGACAGCAAAACTTAGTTTCGAAAATAATCCCGATGCTAAAGAATCAGGCACAGGTTTAATCGTATTTGGTGAAGATTATTCCTATATCGCGATAGAACAGGATAAAGATGGAAAATTAAAACTGGTGCAGCGCCAGATGAAAAATGCCAGGACTTCTAAAGATATCGAGTCAGAAATAACGGCTATTCCTATTGATCAGAAAAATGTGTTTTTCCGTGCCAAAGTTGAAATGATACAAAACATTGAACCGTATGACGCGAAAGTCACTTTTTATTACAGTACTGACGGCAAAAAATTCAAAGAGTTTGGAAAGCCTTTCAAACCAAGCGCAGGACGCTGGGTAGGAGCAAAAATTGGATTGTTTGCAACAGGAACTAAGGCTATTAACGACAGCAGTTATGCAGATTATGACTGGTTTAGAGTAGAAGAGAATTAAAAATATGATACGTAAAATCAAATATTGTGTTCTCTTTTTGATTGTTTTTCATTTGGCTTCATTTGGACAATCTAAACCAAAGGATATTCAAATTTCACCGATTGAATGGGCTAAAAAAATGGCCGATTCTGATCAAAAACGTACTCCAAATCCTGTATTTCTTGATGGAGTGAAATTCCCAAAATGGAATTATACCAACGGATTGGTTACGCTTGCGAATCAGGAACTGTATGATTATACAAAAGAGCAAAAGTACTGGGATTACGGAATCATGTATGCGGATCAGCTGATTGATAAGGATGGAAAAATATTAGGAGGTTATGAACTGGAAAAGTACAGTCTTGATTTAATAAACTCCGGAAAGATTCTTTTTGAAATGTATAAAAAAACGGGTGAGGAGCGCTACAAAATAGCAATGGACACGCTTCACAAACAAATGGAAAGCCACCCAAGAAACTCAGACGGCGGTTATTGGCATAAAAAAAGTTATCCGTGGCAAATGTGGCTCGACGGTGTTTATATGGCAGACCCGTTTTCTGCAGAATATGGAGCCGTTTTTAATGTTCCGAAGTCAATTGATGATGCTATTTTACAGGCAGAACTGATTCAAAAACACACTTTTGATTCAAAAACCGGACTGAATTTTCATGGCTACGATGAGAAGAAGGAACAATTCTGGGCAAACAAGGAAACAGGACGTTCTTCACACATTTGGGGACGCGCTCAGGGCTGGTATTGTATGGCTTTGGTGGATATTTTAGATTATGTTCCAGAGAATCATCCAAAGAGAAAAGAGTTGATTAAAATAGTGCAAAAAGTATTCTCGGCAGTCCTTAAAGCACAGGAAAAAGATTCAGGAGTGTGGTGGCAGGTGATGGATCAGCCGGCGCGCAAAGGCAATTATCTGGAATCAACCTGTTCGACGATGTTTGTATATTCTTTTGCCAAAGCATATAGAAAAGGATATGTAGGTTCAAAGTTTCTGAAATCGGCTAGAATTGGTTTTAACGGAATTCAAAAACAGTTTATAAAAGAGAATACGGATGGCACTATTTCAATTACAAAATGCTGTGCCGTTGCCGGATTAGGAGGAAAAAATCCAAAAGATCGTGATGGTTCATTCGAATATTACATTTCAGAACCTATCAGGTACGATGATGCAAAAGCAGTCGGTCCATTTATTATGGCGGGTATAGAATTACAAAAGATCTTGGATAATAAATAATTTGTTTGTCCTCGAAAAAAGCGAAATATCTCTATTTAGCCCCGATAGAAGAGGAAATCCTTGTGAGCCGGGGTTCGGCTTACAAGATTGTAATGTATAGCGGGACTTTACCGGCTGAAAATGCCCGGTTTTTCTGCTTCAAAAAATATAGCAGGTATTAAACATAAAATTAATTATGATAAAAATTAAAGTCGTTTCCTTTATTGGATTAGTAATGTTCTCCCTTATTTCTTGTGACAACATCGTTGCTCAAAATAAAGCTAAGCAAAAAAACAAGGATTCAACACAAAGCAAACTTCCTTTTGATATGCCGGAAGTACAGCTTCCAAAATTTAAAAAAGACACTTTGAATATTGTTAATTTTGGTGCTGTTCCAAATTCAGAGCAACTGTGTACAAAAGCGATTAATGATGCTATCAGTAAATGCTCAAAATCGGGTGGAGGCGTAGTTGTTATTCCTTCAGGCATGTGGACTACCGGTCCTATAAAGATGCAAAGCAATGTAAATCTTCATACCAAAAATGGTGCTTTTATTTCGTTTACAAGCGATGTTAAACAATATAAACTAGTAGAATCCTATTTTGAAGGCAATAAGGTTATCCGTTGTGAATCTCCAATTATGGGAATTGACTTAGAAAATATTGCTATAACAGGAGAAGGAATTTTTGATGGAAACGGTTCGGCATGGCGTCCGGTGAAAATGGGTAAAATGACTGACGGGCAATGGAAAGAGCTTATCAAATCCGGAGGAGTATTATCTAAAGACCGCAAAATCTGGTATCCTTCAGAGGGAGCCTACATTGGCAACGAAGAAAAAGATAAACTACCTAAAACGGCTACTATCGAAAATATGGAGCCTTACAAAGAGGCGCTTCGCCCGGTAATGGTAAGTCTTGTGAATTGTAAAAAATTATTGTTGGATGGCGTTACATTTCAGAATTCTCCCGCATGGAATGTGAATCCGTTAATGTGTGAGCATGTTACATTGAGCAACCTAACGATTCGCAATCCGTGGTATTCACAAAATGGAGACGGTCTTGACTTAGAATCCTGCAGAATCGGTACCGTAACCAACTGTCGTTTTGATGTGGGTGATGATGCGATCTGTATCAAATCAGGTAAGGATAAAGAAGGCAGGGATCGTGGAAAACCAACAGAGTTATTTGTAATTACAGATTGTGTGGTCTATCATGGGCATGGCGGTTTTGTAATTGGAAGCGAAATGTCTGGAGGAGTTAAAAATATATTTGTCAAAAACCTAACGTTTAACGGTACCGATTGCGGTCTGCGCTTTAAATCGGTCAGAGGCCGTGGCGGTGAAGTTGAAAACATTTGGATGGAAGATATAAAAATGAACAATATACCAACAGATGCCATCAACTTTAATCTGTACTATTTTGGAAAAGCAATTGATGAAGATCCGGAAACAGGCGAAATGACCGTTGAAAAAATGGCAGTTTCAGAAGAGACTCCTTCGTTTAAAAATATGCATTTCAAAAATATTTACGTAAACGGAGCCAAACAAGCTTTGAAAATTATGGGAATCCCGGAAATGCCTGTTGAGAACCTGCAATTTAAAAACATGATTATTAGAGCTGAGGCAGGTATTCAAATCAATTATGGAAGTAAAATTAATTTTGAAAATATTGATCTAAGACTTGATAAACCGGGTATAGCAATCAGTCTTTCAAACAGCCAGAATATAAATGTCGGAAGTTTTAAATCTACAGGAGAAAACCAATTGTTTTGGGTTGGAGGAACTTCTACAAAAGAAATATCATTGAAAAAGAATGGTCAGAAAATGGCTTTTGATGAAGATGTAAAAGTGCTGGAGTCCATTAAAGACGAGGTGAAACTTGTTGAATAATTAATCCTTAGTAATTAGCTCTATAGCATAGGATTATAAAACATTAAAAAGATCAATTCGAGTGTTCTTCTGTAATCGAAATAGAAGAAAAAATGTACCGGGAAACGTTTTGATAGTTTACTGTTCTCGATACAATCCCGCTTTTGGGCGGGATTACTCGAACTGATTAAAATTAGCATCAAAAATAATTGAATATGAGAAATTAAACAGGCATGAACCTTTATCCAAAATTAAAATTGGATCAGGAAAAAATAATTTACTAACTAAAAACCAAACCACAAATGAAAAAACAATACTTTATGTTCTTGTTACTGATGCTCTTTTCAGTAATAGGATTTTCACAAACAACTGTGAAAATTGAAGCTGAAAGTTATAATTTAAATTCTGGTGCGAAATCAGAAAATAATGCTGCACTTTCCGGAGGGAAGAATGTTGGGTATATTAAAAATAATACCTGGATTAGTTTCACCGGACATGTATTTAATCAATATGACACCAGTTTCAATTTTTTAGCAGCAGGAGCAACGGGAGGAACTATTGAGGTACGATTGGATTCGGCTGCCGGAACTCTAATCGGAACGGCAACAGTAAGCGGATCCACCGGATATACCGATTACAAAAAGTTTTCGACTGCTATCACACCTACAACCGGTACGCATGATCTGTATCTGGTTTTTAAGCATCCAACCAATACTGGTTACCTGTTCAATATCGATTATTTAGAAAAAGTTACTACTATTCCGGGTGCAATTACTTATGCCTTGATAACCAATGCTAGTCCTGCATCTTCAGGTACCGTTTCATTGAACCCTGCGGGAACCAATTTTGCTGAGGGAACTGCTATTACAGTAACCGCAAATAAAAACTTTGGATATAATTTTGTTCGATGGACAGATGGTAACGGGAATCCTGTTTCAACGGCAAATCCATATACTTTTACGATTAATTCAAATACTACTCTTGTTGCAGAATATGCATTAGTTACTACCTATACCTTAAACGTAAATGTTGCAGGAGCATTTGGTTTAGGCGAATATACAGTTTCTCCGGCTGGTAAAGATGGTGCATTCTCTGTTTACGAAACAGGAACAAATGTTACGATTACAGCGGTTGAAAATGATATTATTAAATTCAATAACTGGTCAGACGGATCAACAGCGTTAAGTACTTCGGTAACAATGACTGAAAACAAAACTATCACGGGTACTTATGACAATGCAGCATTTATTGCGGGCTGGACATTTAAAAATGATCAGTATGCAAATCCAAGAATTGCCGAATTATATTCGAAAGTTGAAAACAAACCGGAGTTATCTGCTTATAATGTAACAGATAATGTGTTTGCACCTAACGTTAGACTTCAAAACAGAGGTGGAAAAAACGGTTTTTGTGTCTGGAATACAATCAGAGGCGATTTTTTCTATTTAATGACCTCTTTTTCAACTGTTGGATATAAAAATATTACTATTTCATCAGGGCTTATTGGGTATTATTATGGCTGTGACGAATGGACATTTCAATATTCGCTTGATGGTGTGAACTTTCAAAACATTTCTGCTTTAACTACTATAAATACAGGTTCGGTTACGCCAATTGGAGGAATATTACCGGTTGATGCAGAAGGAAAAGAAAAAATATATCTTAGATGGTTTCCTAATGTTAACGGACCAAAACACGGAAGTGCAGCTGATGTAACAGCAACGGTTTTATCAAATGTTATGATTAAGGCGGAAGAAGTTTTAGTTTCAGATGCAGTTGCTCCAGTACTCTTGTCTTCGCTTCCTGCAAATGCTTCGACTACTGCTGGTGCAAGCGGAAACATTATCCTTAATTATGATGAAAAAGTTAAATTAGGCACTGGATTAGCAATATTGAACGGAAAAAATTTAACGGCGGAATTTGTCAATAAAACGTTAAAATTCAGCTATTTCGGTTTAGATTATAACACACAATATACTTTCAGCCTACCAGCCGGATTAGTTACCGATCTTTCAGGCAATAATGCTCAGGCAGTGAATCTGACATTTAAAACAATAGAAAAGCCAATTCCTGCAAAACGTGTATTTAATTTAATTGTTGATGCAAACGCAACAGCAGATCAAATAGCTTCAGGAAAATATGTAAAAACCATTGCAGAGGCATTTAATGCAGCACCTTCCAATTCATCAGCCAGATTTTTGGTACTGATCACTAACGGAACTTATAATTTGGGTGGCGATGGTACAAATCCACAAGGAATTGTACTTCAGCTTCCGTCAGGAAAAAATAATGTGTCCTTAATTGCGCAATCAAAAGATAAAGTGATTTTTCAGGGAAATCCAGGATGGGGAATAAAGAATGCGGTCCTTTCAATTGAAGCCAATGATTTATACATGGAAAATATTACCATTGAACACAAAGACGGAATCACAACATCGGGTCAGAGACCTGCATTAAATCCGGCCGGTGACCGAAATGTTTATAATGGAATCAGACTCAGAAGCAGACAAGATACTCAGGTTACAGGCGGAGACAGAAGTTTTTACTACAAGTCAACAATAGAAGGCGATGTAGATTTTATTTGCGGAGGCGGAACACATTGGTTTGAAGAGTGTAAATTAGTTTCAGTTGCAAGTGGTTATTTAGTTGCTCCAAATCACACTGCTGATGTTCAGTACGGATATATTTTTAATAACAATACGATTACTGCGACAACCAGTTATTATTTAGGACGTCCCTGGCAAAATGCACCAAGAGCTGTTTATTTGAATACCATAATGGTAAATGAACCAAATACGCTAGGCTGGGCAAGTATGGGAACTTTACCGGCACTTTTTGCAGAATACAATAGCATAAATGGAAACGGGATAGCCGTTAATACATCAAATAGAACCAACACATTTACAGTTAGTGGTGTTGCTCAGACAGGAAATTATAATCCAGTTTTGACTAAAGCACAAGCAGATCAATACACTATAGAGAATGTTTTAAGCGGTACAGACAAATGGGATCCGCGTTTGGTGGTGGAACAAATTAGTGCTCCAGCTAACCTTTTGAATCTTGGAAACAACACGCTAAAATGGGACGATAATAAATACGCTATTTGTTATGTTGTAAGCAGAGATGGTAAAGTACTAGCTATTACAACAGATGCCACTTATGTTGATACTACCGCAGCAGGAGGAAATTATATATATATGGTACAGGCTGTTAGTGAATACGGTGGTTTAAGCGCTATTAGTACTTTCGGTACTTTGGGTTTAGGTACAAATAATAAACCAAAAGAAATAAGTGCATATCCAATACCTACAAATAATATTGTCAATCTAACATTGCCTGAAGGAATTGGAAGCGTCAATTACGAAGTGTATTCGATTCTGGGACAAAAGGTAAAACAAGGTGTTTTCACAGCTAACACAAGCCGATCAATAGATTTGAGCATGTTGACATCTGGTGTCTACCTTATTAATATAAAAAATACAGAAGGAACTGCTTACAAAGTGAAAGTGATTAAAAATTAGTGAATCAGACAGACTATTTAACCATATTTAACCAAAATGAAAAAACAATATTTTATTTCCGTAATACTGATTTTCTTTTCAGTAATAGGATTTTCGCAAACAGTTCAGCGAATTGAAGCTGAAACTTATGATGCTTTTAATGGAGTATCGATAGAAACAAATGCTGCTCTATCCGGTGGTAAGAATATCGGAAATTGTAAAAATGGATATTGGATTAAATTCACAGGACATGTTTTTAGTGAATATGATACCCGTTTTGACATCGCAGCAGCCAGCAGAACGCAAACAGGGTCGCCAGCAATTGGGACTTTGGCCGGTACTGTTGAAATAAGAATAGATGCAGTTGCCGGTACTTTAATTGGTACAGCCAACATCAATACTACTTCTACTGGAAACTGGACAACGTATCAAATTTTTCCTGTTGGTATAGCCCAAACTATAGGTACACATGATTTGTATTTCGTATTTAAACCTGTCACTGGAAATAACTATGTAGGCAATTTTGATTATTTTGAAAAAGTGACCAATAACACCAATGGAGCGATGTATAATTTGGCAACTAATGTGAGTCCGGCTTCATCGGGAACTATAACTGCGAGTCATCCTGGAAGCCAGTTTGTTGAAGGGACTCAAATTACCCTGACAGCAACTCCTAACTTTGGTTATAGTTTTGTACGTTGGGTGGATGGTAATGGAACACCTACTTCAACAGCTAATCCGGTTACTTTTGCTATTGCTGCAAATAGTACTTATGTAGCAGAATTTAAAGCGGTTAATACCTATACTATTTCATATGTAAACGCAATCGACGGTTCGCCATTAACAGGTTTAACTCCAACAGCATTTACCGAAGTGACATCAGTAAATTTACCTGTCCCAACTCTGCTCGGCTATGCGTTCTACGGTTGGTCCACATCACCGACAGTACCGAACACCATTAAAAAAATTGAAACAACCTCCACTGGTAATCAGGTATTTTATGCTTTTTGGGGTGTCACAGGAGGAAATGAAAAAGGCACACCTGCTTTCCCGGGAGCAGAAGGTTATGGTAAATATGTTACCGGAGGCCGTGGCGGAAAGGTTATTTATGTAACCAATTTAAATGACTCAGGAACAGGTTCCCTTCGTGCTGCAATAGCGCAGAATGGCCCTAGGATTGTTGTTTTTAAAGTATCAGGTACGATTAAACTGGAAAGTGAACTGAGTATTACTGACAATATTACAATCGCCGGACAAACAGCGCCGGGCGGAGGAATTACCCTTAGAGATTATAATGTGAAGGTAAGAGGTAATAATATCATTGTTCGCTATTTACGTTTTAGAATGGGAGATGTCAAAAATGTAGAGAATGATGCATTGGGTGGGCGTTTCCAAAAAAATATTATTGTAGATCATTGTTCGATGAGCTGGTCAACAGATGAATGTGTTTCTTTTTATCAAAATGAAAATTTTACGCTTCAATGGTGTATTATTTCCGAAAGTCTTCGAAATTCTGTTCACGATAAAGGTGCTCACGGATATGGTGGTGTATGGGGAGGAAGAAACGCTTCGTTTCACCATAACTTATTGGCTCACCATGATAGCCGTAACCCAAGACTCGGAGAATATGCAAATGATCCTTTTGCTCTGACTGATTTACTGGATATACGCAATAATGTAATTTACAACTGGGGTGGTAACAGTTGTTACGGGGGGGATGCTATGAATGTAAATTTGGTAAATAATTACTGGAAGCCAGGCCCTGGAACTTCTAATTCTACTAAAGAACGTATTTTGTCAACAGGAAGAAGTCTTGATGCAACATCGCCATTATATGGAATCTGGGGTAAATATTATGTAGATGGAAATTATGTGAACGGTTCTGCAAGAGCTACTCAGGATAACTGGACATATGGCGTATTTAATCAGTTTCACAGCAGTCAGTTACCGGTAACGGAAGCTAACAAACAGGATTTAAAAATTGAAACGCCGCATCCTTTTGCAGAGATTACCACACACAATGCCACAAAAGCTTACGAATTGGTATTAGACTTTGCCGGAGCAAATTTATTCAGGGATGCTGTCGATTTAAGAGCTGTTGGTGACACAAGATCCGGAACCGCATCTATCATGAATGGCGGTAACGGAAGTACAAATGGATATATTGACACTCAGACTGCTGCCGGTGGATGGCCGGAATTGCCTACTGCAGCTGCACCTGATGATACGGATGGAGATGGTATGCCGGATGCATGGGAAACCGAAAAAGGTTTAAATCCTGCCAATATTGCCGATGGAAATTTCAAAACACTGGACACAGAATATACCAACATTGAAGTTTACATCAACAGCATTGTAAAACAAATAACAGATACTCAAAACGGAACTCTTGGTGTACCTGAATATGTGAATAAAAGCAATTTGTTCTATGCTTATCCAACAGTTGGTAAAAATAAAATAACGCTGAAATCATTTGTTGATAATGATAGTGTGTCATTCATTAATCTTGCCGGGCTTGTTGTAAAACAAATTGATACAACGAATCTGGAAACCACTATTTCTATAAGTGATTTGTCTGATGGAATTTACATTATCAAAAGCTTAAAAACTGGATTGACGATCAGAATAATCGTTAAATAAGTTTTCAAATTCAGGGATTGTTATTGGCATTAGGATGACAATAATAGTCCCTTTTTTTAATAATGCCTTAAGTAAAAACTCAATTTATAGCTGTTTCTTTGCTTAAGAGATGAATAAAAAAGATGAGATTATTTGATAAAACTGTTTTAGGAATGTCTTTTTTTCTGTGCTTCCAGATTTGGTCTCAGGATAGTGTGCTTGTTATTCCAAAGGATACTTCCTATAATGCGGCCAATGAATTCAGGAAAAACAAAAAACGTTTTCCTGAAATAAAAATTGCCAAAGACATATTACCTGCCGGAGTTGCAGAACACAGACAGTTAGTTTATGCAACATTAAAAAAAACGCCATTTGGAGACAGGGATTTACATGCCGATGTTTTTTCTCCAAAAAAGCCAGGCAAATACCCCGCTTTGATTATGATTCATGGTGGTGGATGGAAATCGGGAGATAAAGCATTACAAATTCCGATGGCACAAAAATTAGCAGCCAAAGGCATTGTAACGATATGTGTAGAATACCAGCTTTCGATGGAAGCAAAATATCCTGCAGCAGTTTATAATATCAAATCAGCGGTAAGATGGGCTAGGGCAAATGCAGAAAAGTATGGGATTGATCCAAATAAAATTGCCATTTCTGGATGTTCAGCCGGGGGACAGCTGGCTATGCTCGTTGGACTTACAAACGGTGTAGTGTCTAAAGAAGGCGAGCATGGTAATTTAGGCTTTTCAAGTGAGATAAACGCTATCGTTGATATCGACGGAGTTGTCGATTTTATGGCACCTTCTTCTCTTAATTTAAACAGAAAACCAAATTCACCTGATGTAGAGTGGCTGGGAGGTACTTTCGTAGAAAAACCTGAAGTATGGAAAGACGCTTCCAGTATTTTTTGGGCAAATGAAAAGTCTTGTCCCATATTATTTATCAATAGCGGTTATTCCAGATTTCATGCAGGCCAGGATGAGCTAATCGGAATGATGAACGAATGGGAAATATACACCGAGGTCTATAAATTTGATGTAAAAATTCATCCTTTCTGGCTGTTTGAACCCTGGGTAGATCCTACTGTAAATCACATCTATAACTTTTTAATTAAAAATTTAAATAAATAATGAAATCAAAATTTGCAATCTCTATTTTTTGTGTTGCTGCAAGCCTTATGATTATGGCTTTCACTACAAAGAAATCCAATGTAACAACGATTTATTTAATTGGTGATTCTACTATGGCTGATTATGCCAATAATTATGAACCGGGAAAAGATTATATGAAAACGAGATATCCGGTTACGGGCTGGGGACAGGTTTTTCAACCATTTTTTGTCAAGGATAGCTTGAAAAATATAAAGAATCTGATAAAATCAGATAGCGTTTTTGTTGATGACCGTGCAAGAGGAGGAAGAAGCACAAGAACTTTTTTTCAGGAAGGGCGCTGGAGATCGGTATATGAAAATCTTAAAAAAGGAGATCTTGTTATCATGCAGTTTGGTCATAATGACGGGGCAGCAGATAAAACAGAAAGATATGTAGATGTTGAAGGCTACAAAGAATTTTTAAGACTTTTTGTATCTCAGACGCGAGAAAAAGGAGCTACTCCAATTATCCTGACACCTGTAGCCAGAAATTTTCCGTGGAAAGAAAATGTTTTAAATGATGTTCACGGAGAATACGACAAAGCGCCAAAAGATGTTGCTGCTGAAATGAAAGTGCCTTTAATAGATTTGAACAAAGCCTCAAGAGAATTTTTTACCAAAAAAGGAAAAGATTTTGTATCTGAAAATTATTTTATGAATTTACCTGCAGGAAAATACGAAGCGTATCCCGAAGGTCAAAAAGACAATACCCATTTCCAAACCAAAGGAGGAATAGAAGTAGCGAGACTTGTCTTTGAAGGGATGAAGCAATTGAATTCTAATATTAAAAAATAATGAATAAGATTACTGTTTTAAAATACATTCTGCTATGCCTGATTGTTTCTCAATCTCTTTTTGCACAAACCTCAAAACCTAAAAAAAGCAAATACAATATTGTCGTGGCACAAGATGGAAGCGGTAATTATAAAACGGTTCAGGAAGCATTTGACGCTGTTCCAAAATTAAAGTCAGAACGCACTGTAATTTTTGTAAAAAACGGAACCTATAAAGAAGTTGTAACTTTAGAAACCGATAAAAACAACATCACTTTGATTGGAGAAGATGTAGAGAAAGTGATTATCACTTACGATAATTATTCCAGCAAAATAAATCCGGTAACCAATAAAGGATATGGTACTAGCAACTCTTCGACCTGTTTTATAATCGGTACAGGATTTTATGCCAAAAACATAACTTTTGAAAATGCTTCAGGTCCGGTAGGTCAGGCATTAGCGATTAATATTCAAGGAGATAAAGCTATATTTCAGAACTGTAAATTTTTAGGTTTTCAGGATACTATGTATGGAGCAGATGGGCGCCAATATTTCAGGGATTGTTATATAGAAGGCTCGACAGATTTTATCTTTGGAAGTTCTACCACATTTTTTGATAATTGTACTTTACATACCAAAGGCGGCAGTGCAATTACGGCAGCTTCTACCAAAGAATATGTCAATTTTGGCTATGTATTCAGCAATTGTAAAATTACCGGAACCGGAAGCCACATCACTACGTTGGGAAGACCATGGAGACCTTATGCTGCTGTAGTTTTTATAAATACAGAAATGTCTGATGCCATAAAACCAGCAGGCTGGAATAACTGGGGTAAAGTAGAAAATGAAGCTACAGCCAGATATAGCGAATACAATTCTTCGGGAATTGGTGCTTATCCAAATGAAAGGGTAAGCTGGATTAAAAAATTAACAGCAAATCAGGCAAAGTTATATAAAGTAAAAAATGTTTTAAAAACAACGTATTCAAATCCTCCGTTTGTTGATAATTGGAATCCGAATAAAGTAATTGATTTATACAAATAGAATTATGAAAATATCCCAAAAAAAATAAGATCTGCCTTTGCAATTTTGCTTATTATTTTATCAGTGCCGACTTCATTTGCCCAAAAGCAAAGAATAGTGCAGGATCTATCCAATAATGACTGGAAGCTTTGGCTGGATCCAATGGCGCAATGGCAAAATGATGTATTGTTTACTCCTTCGGTTGATATTAAAAAATTACCTGTCAATCTTCCAACTGGTGGCTGGCAGGCACTTCAAAAGCTCATTTGCGACGAATGTTACTTCCAAATGAAAAAATTAAACGGTGGCTCTAGTAATTATAATAATCGTGTTTAAGTCCAGCTCTCGGAAGTGTTCTTATAAAAATGTTGTTCGAACGTCTCTGACTCGCACCTTTTTTATGGTCAAGTTTCGGGGATATAGTTTCGGGGAGTTAAAAAAATCTACAGAATCTAAATGTTGAAGGGTAGGAGGTAACTAAATATCGTTTTAATGTTTTGTAATCTTTTTTGGTTATTTTTGAAATGTATAAAACGAATAAAACATTCGTATATACACCCAATTTTGGGTAGATCGGCGCTACTTTGTAGCGTATATAAATAAGTTATGTGCCATTTTGCTTTAACCCACAACCTTTAGAATAATGAAAAAACTTTTTCTTATTACTTTACTTATTACAAATTTGGCGATTAGTCAAAATAAACAAGAAATCACTTTTGAAGAAAATTACAATAAATTAATTGAAAATCTTTCCAACGAAAATTGGGACGATGCAAATAAACTTACCTATGAGTTATTGACATCAACTGAAAAAGTTGATACCATGCGGACTGAAAAAAAGGTACTTCGATATATTTATATTTATACCACAGCTGGATTATTAAATAGTCAGAAATTAACAAAAGATCAAGCTATTGATAAAGTGAAATTCTTAAAGTCGAAAGAAATGAGAATGCCAGCGCATCCATTTAATAGCAAATGCTATGTCAACTGTACACATTTAAAAGAAGATGAAAAGGACACTTTTTTTACTGGTGTCAATAATACTGCAGGAACCCAAATATTCTCTTTTGAATATGTAAAAATTAAAGAAGGCATCAAGGAATCATCAACTGAACTCGAAGGAAAATATATTGCATTAGAGGGTGTACTAAATGAAATCTCGGTGGAAGGAAATATGCTTCCCAGATTTAAATTAAAATTTATCAATGGAAAATACAATCTGGAAAATCCATGAAAAAAAACGGCACATAACACTTGCTACAATAGATTTGGGCAATTGGCTTAATTTGAAAAATGGTCTTGTATTTGGGATGATTTGGCAAATCCGAAAATAAGGCTTAATTTAATCCCAAACCTCTTGTAGCAAGGGGACGTTGTGTGCTATTTTCGAACGATTTAAACCATAAATGAAAATGAAAAAACTATCTACTTTAACGTGTATTCTGGTTGTATTTTCAAATTGTTTAGCACAAAATGAAAGTCTTTCTTTAATTGGAAATTGGAAAGAAATTGAATATCATTGAAATAATGGTGCGAAAGATTATGTGCGAAAAATTGAAAACGGACAAATACTTACGTTTGAAGAATACAGTTTGATTAATGATGGATTAGGTAACATTGGAACGTTTAAAAAGAAAGGTGATAGTCTTCATATCATGTTAGACAATCAAAACAAATTCTATCGTATTCATTTATATAATAAAAAGTTAACATTAACTCCAGTAACATCAAAATATGAAATAATTTGTGATGAAGGTTGTACATACATATACACAAAAACAGATAATACTCAGGTTAATATTCAAGAAGAAAATATAATTTCAGGAAAAATAACTTTTAAGGAAGATGATAACGAAATGGCTGGTGTATTTATAAAAAATAAGACAAAAAATGTTTTAACGGTAACAGATTATTATGGACAATTTGTAATGAAGGCTTCTAAAAATGATGATATAATTATAAATTATCCTAATATGCAAATGGTAGAATTTAAAATAACAGACAAAAAAAACTATGATATAATTTTAGAAGAATATGTTCACCAAAAATCGCCTAAAGAAATAAGACAAGAAAAGAGAGAATTGAGAAGAAAAGGTTTTATAAAATATGAACAATAAAAATAAAAAAACAGCACACAACAGCCGTTTGGCGAGATTGGGGTTTTAGGCTGAATTTAAAGATGGTTTTGTATTTGGGAAATTTATGTTTAATCGAAAAATCTCGTATCTTTATTCGCCAACCTCGCCAAGCGACAAGACGTCAGGCTGTGAAAAAACCTCTTCAAATTTATAAAGTATTCGGGGGGCTACCAAAGAAAAAACTCAAATATGAGATTCTCAAGAGGCTGATTTTAGTTTTTTCACAGACTGACGTTAGCAAACATTTTTCTCGGTGCGCCCAACAACTAAAATCTTAAACATGAAAAACTTCTTATTCTTACTCTTTGTTGTCTTGACTTTATTTTCAAGTTGTAAAAAAGAATTACCAAAGGAAATAGAAAATCCGAAGTTTTTTAGAACTTGGTATGATACTGTTCAAGGAATGCCTTTCAGAGCGAAATTATGTATAAAACCTGATAAAACTTTTGAGTACTCAAGTCATGCTTGCCAATCTGGTTCCAAAAGTAATGGAATATGGAAAATAGTCAATGATACGATATCGTTAAAAAGTATAAAACCAAAAGGCTGTCTTTTCCAAAATCGTTTTGGCGTATATTGCATTAAGATTGGTGATAAAAGTTATTTTGAAAACAATAAAACAATAAAAGGTTGTGAACCAACTGGAAGAGAATCTGACTATGAAATTTTTGAAAACGAAAAGTTTATAATTAGAAATGACACTCTAATTCATATAAATCAACAAGAAAATGATTGTGGAGAATTAAGAGTGGCTTTTTCAACAAAAGAGAAAGTGAGAAAAATTTACAGTAAATAAAAAAACGTTTGCTAACAATTGCTACAATATATTTGGACAATCTTAAAATCACGTAAATGATCGAAAATCAAATATCTAGACAAGAAGAAATAACAACTGAATTTTTAAAAATATTAGACACTCATTTGAATGATATTGTAGAATATCGTACTGACAAAATGAAAGAAATAAATGAAATTGCAAAACTTTTAAATATTCACCCAACACATTTGAGTGATACCATCAAGAATTTTACTGGGAAGCCTGCTTGTTATTTTTATGAAAATAAAATTATAGATATAGCAAAAAAAATGTTGGAAGAAACTCCAAAAAGTATAAAGGAAATTGCGGAAAATTTAACCTATGACCCATCCAATTTTACTAAATTTTTTAAGGCATACGCTAATAAAACCCCAAAACAATACAGATTAGATTTTTTGAAAAATAATTTTGAAAATAAGATCCTGTAATATTCACCACAACTATCTTAATTGCAATTGATAATTTTGTTCTCGAAACTTAATACACAAATTAAAAAATGGAAGAACAAATTACATCACTAACTTTTTCAAGAAAAAATTCAGAAAGTCCGTTTAATGATTTTAAAGCTGGACACTATTCTATTCGAACAACAGAATACCAATCTTTAATAAATTGGTATAAAGAAAAGTTAGATTTCAGATTAATAAAGGAATGGACATCAGGAGAAATGCAACTTGCATTTATGGCATTACCAAATGACGACAGTTTTCTACTTGAAATACTTGGAGTTAAAAATATTGAACAAGAGACATACACAGAAAACAAAGCTGGATATGACCATATATGCTTTAATGTTATGGATTTAAACTTAACAATCGAAGAATTAAATAAACGTAAAATAAATATTCTTCGAAGTTTTAAAGCACCTGCCATAGGAAAGAGAGTTGCATTCATATTAGATCCATTTGGAAATAAAATAGAATTTTGTGAAGATATTAAATAAGTGATAGAAAAACATGAAAAAACGTGGACTAAATATTTTGGTTGCAATAACAGTAGTTAGTTTTATAGGTTGTGGAAACTCACAACAGAATACAAACAATAACGGTAAGATTGATACAAAAGCAAATCAATCTACAACAGACAAATCGCATATGATTAAACAAAAAATAACCCCCAACATTTGGGTTGAAACCACTGATGCAAAAGCAGTAGCGGATTATTATTTATCAATATTTAAGGACGGTAAATTAAAAGAGCATCACAAATATACAAATCCAGCAGAAGCAGGTGGCGGAAACTTTGAAACTGCCACTATTGAAGTTGCAGGTATGGAATTGAGTATTTTGGCGGCAGGACCGTTTTTCAAGTTCAATGAATCTGTTTCGTTAGTCATTAATTGTAAAGACCAGGCAGAGGTAGATTATTATTGGAATGCTTTGACTGCAAACGGTGGGCAAGAAAGTTCTTGTGGCTGGTGTAAGGACAAATACGGCTTATCATGGCAGGTAGTTCCTGTTGAATATTTTGACCTAATTAACAGCAAGGATCCTAGGGTTAGAGAAAAGGCAATGAAAAACACACTTACCCAGAAAAAAATTATTTTATCTCAACTTCAATGATAGTCATGAAAATAAACTTGAATTGATATCGTGGTCTTTATCACATGCCTTATTATACATTGAATTCAAAATTTTCGAATTAGCAGAGTCAAAGCTCAAAAAATATGAAGAAAGAGTTACAAAATATATTTATAGGTATTGTTTTATGTTTAGTGGGGTATTATTTATACTCTGTCAAATATGTTTTTTTAAATTATACAGGAATTGTATTTATTTTATATCGCGTTTTTGTTGTAATCGTTAAAACCTCAAAAATTTTGCTTTTGCTTAATGGAGAATTTAAAAATATACGAGATTTTGAAAACAAACAGAATCTTACAATTCCCGACTTTATCAGCGGAGTTCTTAAATTTAGAATTAAAAGCAATAAGGAAATAGGATTTGAAATCCCATTTTTTGGAACCTTTTATGTCATGGATTACAATAACAGAACAGAGGATAAAATTGACAACCCAAACTACATTACTAAAGAAATAGCACATACAGTAAAGCAGAGGCTATATCCCTTGTACAATTTTTCAAAAGTTATTCCATTTGCAGTCGATAATAGTTACAAAGTATTATTTTTTGAAAGTGGCAAAGATGAAATAAATATTATGAATCTGGATGATTCAGCCTTAAAGTCTTTTAAGCTTGAAAATAAATTAAATTTTTATTTAGATATTAAAAATTTAGAATTTAAAAATGATGCCTATTACTATAATGGCTTAAAAAAATAGAGTCATTAATTCCAGAAAATCAATACTTCTATGATGTTCCGGATGCTATTTGTGAAGGTAGAGATTATTTAGATGTTTTCAGTAAATCTTTCCATCTTTTAGGTTCAGATATCAATTATTCTATTTTAAATATTGATGAAAAGGATGATAAGTACTTTATAGAAATGCAAATTGAAGATAAAATTTTTAACACTTACTTTAATAGACAAAGCCACTATATTGACAGTACAAGAATTACTATCGTATTAAATGAAATCCTGACACAAATAAAATACAATCCTTCAAAAAGGTTCTACCTGCTATCTACTTCATTCTGTGATTTTGATATTTTACTAGCTGACGAAAATACTTATCAAAAACTCAATGAAAATGGCTGCCTGGAATTTGATTATGAAAAGCATAAAATAAGTCCCGATGAAATTTCAATTATAAGGAAATACTCCGATTTAGATACAGAAATTGACAACATAGCATTTCATATAAAAGTTATAATTAAAAACGAGAAAGAGCTAAAAAAAGGCAATCAATATCATTTTGCTTATAAAACAAATTATACTTTTGATGAAGAAGGAATAACTGAGGTAAAGAAGAGACTTAAAGTCGAAATCGTGAAAATGGAATCCGGCTATGAAATTTTTTTCATTAAGTAAAATTTGATAGGCTTAATAATTATCTTCCAACTTTCCGGTTTTCCGCTCTCCGAAGTGTTCTTATAACATGCTGTGCGAAAGTCTCTGACCCCCTCTCCGAAGTGTTTCTCTTGAAAAGCTGCTCAAACGTCTCTGAATTTGCGTAATTTTTTTACAATTTTATAATTCAAAACCTCTCAAAGTCTCCCTACAATTCCTGAAAATAAAATGATGATGGCATTCTACCTTGCAGTACCTGAGGTGGAAAATGACAGAAGAGCGCTAAATACCTTTCATGGGATGAGAAGAGCAAAGAAGGAAGGAAGATAGAACAGGTTTACCATATGGCCTGCAGACGTGGATTTAAAAGAACAAAAACTAACATGTGGGGTTTAATACGTAATCCAATTTACTGCGGTAAAATTTTTATTCCCAAATATAAAGATGAAGAAAGCAGACTTGTAACAGGGCAGCATGAACCTCTAATTTCAGAAGGATTGTTTTATAATGTACAGGATATTTTAGACGGAAAATCAAGAATCTACAGACCAAAAATTCAAACTGTAGCAGAATTTCCCCTTAGAGGATTTATAGTTTGTCCTTTTTGTGATAAAAAGCTACAGGGAAGTAAATGTAAAGGAAGACATAAACACTATTATTACTATCATTGCGATGCACAGTGTAAGTTTCGAATCAATTCAGAAGTAGCTAATAAAATGTTTATTGATGAACTGAAAAAATATGAGCCAATACCTGAAGTTAAAAAATTATACAGCTCTATTTTGTATGAAACACATCGTGAACTAGCAGATAATGCCGGAGTACAAAAAAGAAGGCTTTTGGAACAGATTAAAGATTATGAACTTAGATTGAGCAAAGCCAGAGATTTACTTCTATCATCAAAGATCGAAGCCGATGATTATAAAATGATGAAGGAAGACTATAATTTACGAATTACAAACCTCGAAAGAGAATTATCATCGATCGTAAAAGACAAGCATAGTATTGAAAGTCTACTGGTAAAAGGGGTTGACAATCTTATAAAGCTAAATGAAACGTACATCAATAGAAATTTGTCTGATGCTAGAAGCCTAATTGGTTTGGTTTACCCTGAAAATTTCACAATTCGTGAAAATAAAATACAAACCGCTAGGGTTAATAAAATAATAGAGTCAATCTATCTGATTAATAGTGAGTTACGGCATAAAAAAACGGGACAAAAGATGATTTTTATCTTTTGTCCCGTAGAGTGACGGGGACAGGACAAATTACAACATCATTTTTGGATGATTTGAAGAAATTGGCGTACCATATGTAGTGTCTGTCTTTCATTGGCTTTATAAATTTGGTTTAGATGTCCTGTTGGGGATTGATGTAAAAATTATAAAAACTCAATTGATTCATTGCATGAAACTAGTATATAAATTTAAAAAATTTATGGAGGATTTTAAAAAATGTTTTAAGCTAAGGAAGGATTGTCTTTCTTTGGCTCCATGAATTACTTTATGCAATTTAGGTTTTGTGGTACAAAAGTAATCCCTTTTAGGTATTCGAATCTAAACTTCTTAGATCTTGATTTAGGTGTTTTTTATTCCACTGTATTTTTAGAATCATTATTTCAATAAAGAAGTAAAAACTATTTTTATTCAACTTTAGAAGAAAATCAATACTAATTCGACTTCTAGTTAGTGTTAGAACTTTATTTTTAATTTTCATGTTTTTTATTGAAAATCAAGTAGTTGTACTTGGTTTGATTCTGGATTTTATATTTACATTTACTTTGTGAACCAATAGATGTTTATATGCATTTATACATTTAGGCACTACTATTTTATTTTGTGATTTGTTCATATTTACTAATCTATAATATTTTATGTTATGCGTACACTACTATCAATGTTGCTTACCTCGGTTATTATTTTTTCAGCTTCAAGCCAGAATGTCAAAAAGAGTTGGCTTAAAGTTTTGGAAAATTGCGGCAAATCAGAAATAATGGGAAAAAATACTGTTTTTTTTGGGCCATCAAATAGCATAGGTCTTGGGAGTATTTGGAGAAAGACTGAAGACAAAGGTTATAATCCTAGATTTGAATTGGCTGCCCTATTTCAAGATTCTTTAATTCGAAATAGAATGATTAAACTAGGAACTAAGGCAGAAAAGTGCACAAATTCAAAAAATGTCAAATGGAATGCGAAAGTTAACTTAGCAATGCTAGGACCAATATTTGGACTTAACGGTCTAGACATAAGTTTAAGAAATGTAAGAAAAACAGTGGTTTCGGTCGATAACTTGGCTTTGGATTTACTTCTTGAAGTACCATTCGAACAGGCTATTAAAAATCTAGCGACTACGCAGCCTGAAAATCCATTTCTTCAAGATATTTTGTCTCATGATGGCAGATTGTTGGTTACAAAGGCTTATCGATTAAGCGCATTAACTGTTAAACTGACATATGATGCAAAGGACTTAGAAGCTTTGAAGGATAAGTATCCGACTGGGGCAACCATTAATCTGGGAGGCGAAAGCGGCCTAGGATTTGATGTGGGTTATAGTTCTGACAAAGAGATGATTTTGACTCTTTCTACAGATGTTTATATTGCGGGTGAACTCTCCAGGCTTTCAACCAACGGAACGATAAATCTCAATAATCAGAATGATTTAAAATTAGAATTGATACCTATTAAAGTTGAAGATGGAAATATAGTTGGCAAAATTGAGGGACTTCAAACTGTTGGAAAATGATACGGTTATTTTTGACGATAATATCTTTAATGTTTTTTTGCTTCGATAGTAAAGGTCAAAATAACAGGATAAAAATCAGTCAATGCGTTTCGGATACCACTTGTACTTCCGATCCAACTTACAAATATTTTGAAAAGGAGCAATTAGCTGCGTACTGTATTTCCGAGGAGGGACAAAAACAGCTTACTCTGCTCTTAGATAAAAGTTATCGGAACAAAGTTTTGGATCAGATAAAAATTATTATTGATTCACGCCCTAATTCAATTAATAATAATGGAAAGTCCCAGAAAACAAGTCGTGAGGTAGATGTACTAATAGATGCTGCTCAAAATGGCAATGTACCTACCTGTTATCAAGATCCGTTAATGTATTTTATGATTTATAATTATGTTTCAAAGATCGAAAATGCACGAAAAAAATTAAAACTACCTTTAAAAATCCCGCCTAAATTTGGTTCGTTGCCAACTCCTGAAATTAATGCTTATACTTACCCTGCGGATAATTCCAAAGATAGGGTTGAACCAAGAAATAGTATTATTGGTTTTAACACATTATTATTCATGTTTGCATACCAAATGCCAAAAGTAATTTTACCAACTCTAAATGTTTCTAAGTCGGATTGCACATCAAATATGATTGTTGTAGACTATTCTATGGAAGAAGCCTTACGTCAAATTCAAGGGAATCCCAATATAAAGATAAATTTTGCCATGGCTATCTTAGAATTCATGGGTTTATCTGAACATATTACAGAATCTTTAGACGCTAAATTTGATGCCGACCTTATGGGCTTTACTACTTCTATAGAATTATTTGCCGTTGCGCACGAATATGGACATCTAATAATGAAGCATGAACTATCAGGTATAAAACGTCTTAAATTAAGTACAAATACAAAAGATACTATCTCAAGTCTAGTAGGCACTAGATCTTGGCAGCAGGAACTCGAAGCCGATAAAATAGGAATTGAACTGTTAGTTCAGGTATTAAAGAATGACATAGCCACAACGAAAGATACGTTACTTCGTCAAGCTCTTGAGCTTAGGAGTATCTCCAATTTGTATAGTATTCTATTTTATTTTAAATGTATGGAAATTATTGAAGATGCAAATTTTATTAATGATAAGGGTGTGCTCCCAAAAGAAATTTTAACTAAGGAAAAAGAATATTTATTGTCTTTTGCGCAAGGTAAGTTTCGAGGCGATGATAAAAACTTTAAAAATAGTGGAGGATCTCATCCTCCAGCTTGGTTAAGATATGAATTAGCAAAGACGATTATTGAAAAGTTTGAAGCAAAAAATGCGAGCAAAGAGGCTAAGAGCTATAGCGCTATTGGCAAAGGGCTAGTAGAAAACGCTAACTTGCTTTGGAAACTTTGTATGCCAGTTTTCCCAGAACTTATAGCTACTATTAAGGAACACTCAAAAATAGACTGATCACTAGGCTTGTGTCAAAATTACGATAAACCAAAAGAGAAAAAAATCCTATATCCTTAACGGGATTTCGAACCATCGTTCAGCTTCGATCAATTCTCTGATAGCGCCAGTTTAAGACTGTTTATTTCAAACAGACTACGAATTTCTTGTGAAAAATTCGAACCAAAAATTTTAAGCTGTGAAGGCTTGAAAAACTTATATGTTTGTGCATAAAAAAAGAGACAACTATTGTATAGTTGTCTCCTTAAGTGCGACGGGACAAATTTCTATAAATTTTATGGAAGATTTGAAGAGATTGGCTTGCTGCATGTAGATGCTGTCTTCCATCGGCTTTGTAAATTTGGTTTAGATGTCCTCTTGGGGATTAATGTGTAAATTATAAAAACTAAATTTTTTTAGAGCAGTTAAGTAATATACAATTCTACATATATTATAGAGAATATGAAAAGATTGTTCTACTTAAAATAGAATTGTCTTTATTTAGCTTTATGAATTATTTTGTGTGATTTAATTTATGTGCTAACGAAAAATGTAGATAAAATTAAGGGGGGCATTTTTGTCCTTTATTCTTTTATAATTTGATATTTAAGTCAAAGGCAATATTTAAAATTACTCTAAACTTTTTGTGTATAAAAAAACATCAAGTCTATATCAAGTCGAGTAATATATTTAAATATGTTTGCTTCATCTTTTTAGTATTTTTTTTAACATTGTATACCTAAACAAATTTTGGAGTAAAGTTAATAGTCTCTGTTATGACTATCTTTTAAATGAACATGAATTTAATTAGCAAAGAGTTTGCTGATTTTTAAATTCATCCATTGTCAGATTTCCAAGTGCGGAATGTCTCCTCACTGTATTGTAAAAATTTTCAATATATTCATAAATTGATTTTGTGGCTTGTTTTCTATTTTTATATTTTTGACGGTATACTAATTCTGTTTTCAATGTTTTGAAAAAACTCTCTGCCACTGCATTATCGTAACAGTTTCCTTTCCTACTCATGCTGTGAATTGGCATATAAGCATGATTACAATTTTGACAATTGGAAAATCGTTTCTTAGAAAATTTTTATTTTTGTAACAAATAGTTAAATTTGGCTACTATATAATGTATTATGAATCCAATTCTGGAAGCGCTTATCAGCGGACCAAGTTTTTTTCTCGCATTTCTTATTTATGCAAATTTAAATAAGGTAAATATTAAAGCCAATCGCTGGCTCGGCACCTTTATTCTTTGTGTTTTTTTAATTCAGATCGATACGCTTATTCAAAAATCAAATTATTTTGCAGAAGGTTCATTTGTATTAGAAATTCTAAGTTTAACCAGTCTGATTGTTGCCCCTGTTTTTTATTTTAGTGTTGTTTATTATGTAGAGTCCGATAGAAAATGGAAAGCAGTAGATAATCTGCATTTTTTATTTGCAGTTGTAATACTGGTTTTAATCATTATTTCCCACTTCCTTGAAAATGATAAAATAAAAACAGCCGGTGATAAGAAAATTGAATATTATGCTGTATTCATTTTTCGTATTTTATTTTGTATAATGGTAGCTGCATATTGTATTGCCGCGTATATAAAAATTGATAAGTATCAAAAAAAGCTCTATTTATATTCTTCTAATATTGAGGCTGTAAACCTAAATTGGCTAAAGCAGATCAGTATCTGCGTATTAGTTTTGGCCTTTATTTGGCTGGCAGATATTTTATTTCAGTTATCCGATGCTTTTTTCTTGTATGATTATTTTTCAAGTTTGGTTAATTTTTTTGGAATTTGTTTCATTGCTTTTCATTCATTAAAACAAAAAGAAGTTTTTCCATTTAATAAGGAGCAGAAAAATGAAATTAATGCTGTAATCAGTGAAACTTCTATTGTAGATGACAGCAGAAAAAAACTAATCTCTGATGAAAAATTAATCGAAATGAAACTTTTGTTGACTGAATTAATGGAAAAAGAAAAACCATTTTTAGATTTTGAACTGAGCCTATTAAGACTTGCCTCGCTGTTAAATACGTCCCCACATTTACTTTCTTATATTATCAATACTGGATTTAATGAAAACTTCTATCAATTCATCAATAGATATAGAATTGAGCAGGCAAGGAAAATGATACTCGATCCTAAAATGGAGAATTTAAATCTAATCGGTATCGCTTACGAATCTGGATTTAATTCCAAAACTGTATTCAATACCGCCTTTAAGAAAATAACAAATCAAACCCCGTCAGAATTTAAAAAAGCATCAAATAAAATCTGATTTAAAAAAAAACATGTTCGGATTCATAAGTTAGAACTTTCTTTAAGCAGATAAACCAAACATTTGCCGGTAATTAACTTAAATAAAGAATCATGTTTAAAGCAAGTTCCAATCTTTTTAAAATCCTTTTAGTAATAGCGATTTTTTTCATTTCATGCTCAAAAGACGATGAAAATGCCGCAGGCTATTCTGAATCCTTTGTAAATTTAGCCACTCACAAATTAAGAGCCTACAACGTCAATATAAAATCAAAATATCTGGTTGTATTTGAATCTGGCTTAGGAGACGGACATGAATCGTGGATGTCTTCGGGAAAAAAATCCGAATTAGTTAGCCTTTCGTCAGCAGTCAATTCCGATATTTTAATTTACGACAGGGGAGGTTATGGTATGTCTGGTATTGATAATGAGCCAAGAAATATTAATACATTACGTCTTGAATTGGAGGCTGTGATTGCTCAATATGCAGACGGACGCAAAATTGTATTAATAGGACATTCATTAGGCGGCATGATAGTACGTGATTATGCCATAAAAAATCCCGATAAAACAGCCGCAATATTGTTTATAGATCCAATGCATGAGAAGTACAATAATCCAGAAGCAGGAAATATACTTTATGATGCAATGGTAAAAGCGTATGGTGTAAATTATGGGCCTACAAGAGAAACTAAAGAAATTGCTGTGGATATTGCGTATGGTGCTTCATTACCAGTTCTGCCTAATGTTCCTGTAGTTGTACTGACAAGTATGAAATTGGATAAAAACAATAATGCATCTGATGAAATCAATAAATTAAATAGAGAAAAATGGTTTCAGGCTCATGAAGAATTAGGAAGTGGTCTTACCGATTTTACACATATCGCCACAGTAAAATCGGGACATTATATCCATCATGACGAGCCTGAGCTAGTAAATTATAATATAAAATTTCTTCTTTCGAAATTACCTTAAGTTTTGCGGCAAAAAAGAAAGTAACTTCAGCTTAAAAACAACGGTTCTGCCGCATCTGGCAATAACTTTTGTCTTTAGAATTTTAAACCCATCAAAAGATGAATACTAAAGGTCACTGTTATCCAAAATATATAATTCTTCAGGAAGTATATTTCATACTAAGATTTACACTTATTACCGGGATGTTGAAGAGATCATGAAAATGCAAGGAATTCATGTTGATCATGCCGCGATTCAACGCTGGGTTAAGTTTACGCCTTTGCTTGAGACAGAGATGAAGAAGAGAAAAGACAGAGTAGAGACAATCTGGAGATTGGATGAGACTTATATCAAAGTAAAAGGTATTTGGTTCTATTTATATCGAGCAGTAGATAAATTAGGTGATAGGGTTGAATCTGCGATGCTGTCTTTTATGAGCTCTTCCCGCTATTCGTTCCAATCTTTTGTGCCGAACCCCGGCACAAAAGGATTTCACTACTATCGGGGCTAGGGCTGCTGAGGAGCCCGGCTCTTTAGACTAATAAAAATAAGCAAGGTTATAAAAAATAGCGCCAATTGTCTTCAATTGGCGCCATTTGGCTTGTTTGTGACGAGGACAGGACAAATTACAACATCATTTTTCGATGATTTGAAGAAATTGGCTTTTTACATGTAGTGTCTGTCTAACATTGGCTATGTAAATTTGGTTTAGATGTCTTGTTGGGGATTGATGCAAAAAATATAAAAACTCAATTGATTCATCGCTTTATAGAAAGAAGGACTTTTAGATGATTTTGTAAAAGAAATGCGGGGATCAATAATTGGGACTCACTGAAAAGAATACTATTGCAACACATTTCCAAGAGCCTTGAAATGAAAATTTTGAGACAAATTTGATAAAGTTATATCAGGTACTTCCTAAAATCAATCGGAAAAAATGGAATTGATGAATGTAAAAGCAGGTTGAAATGTTTAAATAATATTATGTTTGGAAGCAGCAGAGAGATTATAATATAATCAAATCGTTCTATGCTTTTGGCTTTAATCTTATAATAGCAAAATATAGTTTTTATTCTACGGTAATTAGCAGGATAAAAGCAAAATCAATTCAGAAATTAAATTATACTTTTACATTATAAGTAAATAACTCTCTATGAATAATATCAATGATAAATTGTATAAAATGCTTTGCGGGCATTTTACGGAAACGATAATTGTCAAATCAAAAAAATTAATTATTTCCGAAGGAGAGCGTTCTGAGAATTTTTATTATCTTAAAAAAGGAATACTGAGGGGATGGACAATTCATGACGGAAAAGAAATAACTTTTCAGTTTCAAGTAGAAAATCACTTTTTCTGCAGCATTGAAAGCTTCTGGTATAATAAAAACAGTTTATATTCCGTGGAGTCAATTACGGAATCAGAACTTTATTCAGTAAGGAGGGATGTTATGATTCCTTTACTTTCACAGAATCTTGAATTACTTACTTTATTTAACGAATATATTGTCCAGCGTCTGTTATCTTATCAAAAGCTGTTCATTGACCGCATTAAGGAAAAACCTGAAAAGAGATATTTAGAACTGCTTAAAACCTCGCCGGATTTGCTCCTTACAGTGCCTCAGCATTATATTGCATCTTATCTGGGGGTGACCGCAGTTTCATTAAGTAGAATCAGGACCCGCCGCTGATTTCTTAACAATTGTTAACGTCTATTAAATCCCTAATAAGCATCTTTGTTACTCATTAAAAACTTATAAAATGGAAAAATTAATAAAGGACATGTTTAAAGACGTCATTGAAAGTAATCATTACGATGAAACAGTAATTAAAAAGTATTTTTCAGAAAACTACCTTCAATTAGTAGATAATAAATCTCTTGATTTCAGCCAGTTTAATAAACATATGGCAAAGATTAATGAAATAACATCTTCGATTACCGTTGACTTAGTGAGCTATGCTTCTGGAGCTGAATCTATATTTACTAAGCACATAGTGTCGTCAAATTTTAGCGATGGCACCCACACTAGACATAAAGTTTTTGCGGAATTTAAAATCATTGATCAGAAAATTACGTATTGTGATGAACTTACTTTTTTGATTGAGGGACCGCAGGCAGCTTCAGATATGGGATCCATTATGTAAGATCTGAAATTCCGATTACCGTAAACAAAATTATTAATTTTTGTTTATAATTAAGGTTATGAGTTATGATATCAATAAATTTATCATGACTTAAAAGATGCTGATTCAGAACTGAATCAGCATCTTTTTTTTGTACATTTCATCAGCGTTAATAATTGTCTCAATTCTTGCGTTGAGTGTGTTTTTTCTGAAGTCTTTATCTTTCGCCCATATAGGAAGCAGGCCCCACGTATAATTGGTGGTTACAAGATCCGGCCTGATATCCAGTATCACCGGAAGGTTGGGATAGGCAAAACCATTTATGAATTCTGTCTGCAGGAATGTTTCCTCATTATCAATTTCAATATGAAATCTTTTTTTTACCTGGTCTATAGTTGACATGTGCTGGGTATAATAACACATAAGGTATAATTTAGTTTCTTTAAAATTTCCGGTTTTAAAACAGGCCTCTTTCAATGGTATGCTTCTGCGACTTTCTATCAAATTTATGAAAATATAAATTAAAGGGCTATATAGCAGTACACTATAAATGTTATAAAGTTATCATGTTTTCATTTTATGCCTTGGCAGATTGATTTCATGCTCCTGCGGATAGGGAAGCCTTTCGGTCGTGCTGACATCTTCACGGATAAGCTCCTGTGTCCTGTACTGGTCTTTGGCATCCATATAACGGGGATCAGGGACAAAAGGCATTTTTGCCATTTTGTGAATTGTAATGGTGGGGAAGTGATAGTCAATTTCGACTGTACCGAGCAATAAATAACAGCCGCCTCCTTTAAAAGGATACTCCACAAGGGAATCGGGAAAATGGGCCGTATCAAAATAAGCGCCTTCATCATCGATCCAGGTGCCGAAATACATATTGCCTTTTTTGGTCGGGACCTGTTTGGTCGAAATCAAATAGGCCAGCATCCGCACCTGCTTTTTATGGCAGGAGGGAAGATTCCTTACCTTGATGTCTCCCCGGTGTTTTGTTTCAAGAAGGTCAAATACCGTGCAGGAGACCGGAAAGCTCAGCAGCTCGATTTCATCAAAGGCATCCTCGAATACGGACCTTTCAAGAGTGGGGAGCTTGTATTCCTTTACCGGTTCCTGAAGCAGCATGAGTCCCCGGTTTTCCGGCTTGAAATTATTTAAAAGCAGGCTTGCAATTACAAGGAGCTGGTTTTTTGTTTTTCCGGTGAAACGGAAAGCGCCGATGAAAATCAGGATCTTTACGCTTTCTATTCCCATAGGGATACGGTTAATAAAATCCTCCAGGGAGCTAAAATCCCCATTTCTGCTGCGTTCAGATTCTATAAACTGCGCCATTTTGGAGTCCAGGCTCATCAGGTGCATAAAGCCGAGGTACACATCGTTTCCATAAAGGGTGGTCTCAAAAGTACTTTTGTTCACGCATGGATTATGGATCAGGGCGCCTGCCATCCTTGCTTCGTGCACATAGATTTCCAGTCTGTAAAAACCGCCCTGGTTGTTAATGACCGCGACCATGAATTCAATTGGGTAGTGAACTTTTAAGTAAAGGCTTTGGTAGCTTTCAACCGCGTAGGAAGCAGAGTGCGCCTTACAGAAGGAGTAACCGGCAAAGGACTCGATCTGGCGGTATATTTCCTCGCTGAGATGGCGGGGATGACCCTTTTTTTCGCAACAGGCAAAGAAATTATCCTTTACTTTCTGCAGCGCCGTCTTGGAGCGACCTTTTCCTGACATGGCGCGGCGCAGGATGTCACCGTCCGCGGCGGGCAGCCCGCCGTAATGAAGGGCGATTTTGATCACGTCCTCCTGATATACCATAATGCCGTACGTTTCCCCAAGCTGCTGCTGGAATACGGGATGGAAGTATTCAAATTTAGAGGGGTGGTTATGACGGAAAATGTATTCTTTCATCATTCCGGACTGTGCCACGCCAGGACGTATGATCGAGGAAGCGGCAACGAGTGTTTTATAATTATCGCATTTTAGTCTTCTTAGCAGTCCTCGCATGGCAGGGCTCTCAATGTAAAAGCACCCGATAGTCTTTCCCTGTGCCAGATAGGAATTAGCAGCAACTTCATTTTTCGATATGGAAGTATCACGGATATTGATCCGGATCCCCCTGTTTTTTTCTATTAGTTTCACGCTCTCGTCAATATGCCCGATACCGCGCTGGCTCAGGATATCAAATTTTTCAAATCCAATATCTTCTGCCACGTGCATATCAAACAGTGCAATAGGAAATCCTTTAGGCGGCATCTCCAGCGGCGTGTAATTGGTGATGGGCTCCTGGGAAATCAAAATACCGCAGGAATGCATGCTTCTCTGGTTGGGGTATTTCTCGAGCATCATTCCGTATTCCTGCACGAATTTCACTATTGAGTTGGGCTCATGGAATTTCATCGGGTTTTTAGCCAGCACATCGAGTTCCTCTTTGGGAAGGCCGAATACTTTTCCGACTTCCCTGAAAATAGAGCGGTATTTGAATTCTACATTGGTACCGCAAAAGGCCACATGTTCGTAAGTATAGCGGTTAAAGATATATTCCAGGATCACATCGCGTTCCTTCCAGCTCCAGTCGATATCGAAATCGGGAGGGCTTTTGCGGTTTTCATTTAAAAAACGCTCAAAATACAGATCCAGTTCAATTGGACAGATGTCGGTGATGCCCAGACAATAGGCCACAATGCTATTGGCACCGCTTCCCCTGCCGATATGCAGAAAGCCCTGGCTGTTGCTGAAACGGATAATATCCCAGGTGATCAGAAAGTAGCCGCTGAATTCCAGCTGGCCGATTACTTTCAATTCTTTTTCCATACGCTCCCTTGCGCGAATGTTTTTTGTTCCGTAACGCCATACAAGTCCCTGTTTGGCCAGGGAGGTCAGCAGGTCTATGTCGCTTTTTTTGCTATTGGTATAGTATTTTTTATTTTTCGGCGTCTGGAAATCATAGGTAAAATTACAGTCTTCTATAATTTTTTGTGTGTTTTCAATAATGTGGGGATAGTGTTCATAAAAGTTCAAAAGTTCCCCTAGAGGAATCATTTTATCTGACTTTGCGCACGTATCTGAAGGAGCCAGCCTTGAGAGTATTACATTGCGGTCAATGGCACAAAGTATCCTGTGCAGATTGTATTCCTTTTTAGTTCGGAAAGTTACGGGCTGGAGAATGACCATTTTATCCGGTCAATTGTATCTATTTGGTAAACAATAGATTACGGGTAAAAAAAAACGGGACAAAAGATGATATTTTTCTTTTGTCCCGAGTAGTGACCTCGACTGGATTCAAACCAGTAACCTTCTGAGCCGTAATCAGATGCGCTATTCAGTTGCGCCACGAGGCCTAATTTTCTCATTAAGCTTATTTTTTGTAGCTTTGATGAGCGTTGTTTGCGGGTGCAAATATAGGGATAAATGTTAGATATACAAGCAAAAAAATACATAAAAATAAAAAAAAATGAACTTGAAAAATTATATACGTGATATTCAGGGTTTTCCTAAAGAAGAAATTTTATTTAAAGATATTACTCCACTATTAAATGATCCTCTGGCTAGAGAATATTGCCTTAGAGTTTTACTAAATTCTTTAGGTGAACAGAAAATTGATAAAGTAGTAGGGGCAGAAAGCAGGGGCTTTTTATTCGGAATGTTATTAGCAGACCGGTTAAATGCAGGTTTTGTTCCTGTTCGAAAACCTAAAAAACTTCCATTTAAAACTATTTCAGCATCCTACGACTCAGAATATGGTACAGATTCATTAGAAATTCACGTAGATGCAATTCAAAAAGGAGATAAAGTTTTAATCCACGATGATGTCCTGGCAACAGGTGGGACTGCTAAAGCACTTGCTCATTTAGTAAATAAACTCGGAGGTGATATTGTTCAGTTTAATTTTTTAATGGAACTTTCTTTTCTTAACGGAAGAGATAAGATAAAGAAATATCCCATATTTACTGCTATTAACTATTAATTGATTATATCGATCAAATTTTTAAGGACTGACTTGTTTAATTCCTAATCTTGATTTTAGCTTTAAAAACAGTAGAGAGATTTTATATGCGTCTTCTGCTGAAGAATTTCTGTCGCTTTTTGGCATCTTATATATTTCGCACAAATCATTCAGAGAAAATTGCTTGTCATTAATATCATGCAATTTTCGATACATAACATCAATATCCAGTGCTTCGTTTTTTAATCTTCCGCAACCCAGTCTCTCCAATGCTGCATTTATCATTTCAATATCAAAGTTAACATGATGACCAACTAAAACAGCATTCCCCAGATAAACTATAAAAGTTTCAAGTGCATCATTTTCCTGAAGTTTAGTCATTTTACTTTCAATTATAAATTCGTTGGATAAGCCATTATCATGCAAATATTTATATTGCAGCAGAACCGCTTCGAAATTATCTTTAATTATAATACTGTCATCAACAATTGCAAAAGCCCCTAATGATAAAATAACATCTTTTACGGGATTAAGTCCTGAAGTTTCTGTTGATATAACTACAAATCTATTGGGTTTAGTCTCAAATTTACCAAGGTAGTTTTTCCAAAAATCAGGATATTCTTTATTAATATTTTTCAGCCAGTCCAGCATATTATGAAAATTGTGTAAGTTGAAATTTACTTTTAATTAATTCCTCCAAATCCCGCATTGGAGCTAATGCATTCTTTAGTTTTTCTCTATCCGTCTTAGATAATTCTTTTATATTTATATATTGGCCAGAGTCATCATTTTTTAACCCTTCAATTGTTCTGAATTTTAATAATGTCAAAAAAGCTTCGGCACAGCTAAGATATATTTCAGCATTTTTAGAATCCGAAATAGCAAGTTGTTTAAATCTTAAGTAAGTGTTATTTATCCCCTTAATATTAGAACTTAGAATTAAGAGTCTTGCAGAATCGATTAAAGGCATTAATGCTCTCGTTTTAATATCAAATTTCATTTTATGAGGACCTTCTTCTTCTAATATGAACTTTTTGAAAAAACTTAATGGGGAATTCTTTTTTAAAGCATCGTTTCCTAAAAAATCAAAAAATAAAGTGTTATTGATTGCATTTTTAAAAATGACGTTTTCAATTGCTTCTTCAATTTTTGGCTCACCAAAAACAATCTCATAATCAAAGAAAATACTACTCAAATCATTGCTGTTTTCACCTGGAGTATTCATCCAACTGTTATATTGTTTTATCCAGTCTGTCAATGATTTACACCAAAGCATATTGCTTCCCATATGGCCATTTGGACAAAATTCATAGCCCACCTTTTCCAGTAAAGAGGTAGTTCTTTTAGCTAATCTTAAAAAGTAATCCTTTACCTCTCTGTATTTTTCCGGTGTGACATCTTCAAAAATTAATATACTGTCCTGATCTGTAAGCAAAAGCTGTTCTTTCCTTCCCTGGCTTCCAATGCTTAGCCATGCAAAACGGGCAGGAGGGGAGCCCAGATCTAAAATCGTTAATTCAACTGCACGTTTTATTAATGCAAGATTAATTTCACTAGCAATATTGCATACGTGTGAAATAGGAATGTTTTTTTGAATTGAATTCTGAATTAAATCGGATAATCTGTCTCTGATCTGTTTTAAATCTTTTGGTAATTGTGATCTCTTGATTTCTTTAAGCAAAACTCCAGGATTGCTGGCTTGGGCAACCACTAAATCATGTTCAGAAATAATCCCTTTAACAACCGATTTATTAGTTCCATCTTTAGTGACACACAAATGCGTTACATTATGCTTTAGCATTAATAATTGCGCTTCTGCTAAGGATACGTTTTCAATAACGGTTACGACAGGAGAAGACATAATTTTGTCTATGGTTTCTGTGATTGGATAACGTCCTGTGGCTATTTTTGAGGATAAATCAGAATCGGTCAAAATACCTATAGGATTGTTGTTTTCGCAAACAACAATATTATCAACCATTGAATCAGTCATTAAAATAGCGACATCTTTTACGATTTTGTCAGCTGTGGTTGTGAGTGGTGAATTATTATAGGTAAGTGACTGAATATATTGCAGTTCTGATTGTGTATCTGAATAAAATCCGTTGTCGGGCATTAATTTGTTTGATGAATTCACATTGTCTTTTGTATGACGTGAATTAATTGCAAAACTTTCTAATAAGAAGTTTAGAACATCTGAATTATTTGCTACAAATGGTCTGAAAACAGCAATAGGAATAGCATAAACAATACTTTCCTCACGTGCTTTAGCAGTCATCATATAATTGTTTTTTGCAAAAAAAGGGCGTAAACCAAAAATATCACCCTCATGACATTTGTTTATGATGGTTTCTTCAGCATCAGCAATGGTTGTAAGATTGATGATACCGGATCCTACAACATAAAAGCTGTCATGGAGTATATCATTGTTTTGAAATAACACAGCGTGTTTTTCTAAATTTATTACACGTATATTGGTAGCAATATTAAAAAGTTCCTGAAATGTCAAATTATTAAATGGCGGATATTCTTTTAAAAAATCCGCTATATGTTCAGCAATTGTATTCATAGTAAGTTTAATATAGTCGTTTGTAAAAATAATAAAATAATAAATCACTTTATGATATTCTTACAACTAAACGGAGGATTTGAATAATTATTGATTTTTTATATTTTTTTTGATTAAATGAATGAATTTTTTATTGTATTTATTTGATTATCTTTTATTTATGATTGCCGTTTGATTCTCGATTTTATCATAATTAATCTTGTTATGCGAACTTAAAATAGAATATAAACAAAATAACGGAAACTTTATATTTTACATAATATAAATTATAGTTCAAAATATATGCCATTTAAAAAGGATTAACTTTACTAATAAAGTTAATCCTCATGATATCAGTAGTTTTAAAGTTTTTTTAAATAAACTGCTTTACCATTCAATGAAACTTCAATTTCGTTTTTTTGTTCATTGAAAGTCGTTCTTAAAGCATTTCCTTTAAACACTGAAACATCGCCGTAAATCTTTCCGGTTTCCGGTGATACATATTCGAATAATAATTTTTTATTGTCAGGCTCAATTCCTAATTTATAGCTTGAAAATTTAGTGCCTTTTAAATCGAATTGTTGCTGTGAATCAATGATTTTTCCATCTGCATAAAAATTTGTGATGGACTTGTTAAGTGTAATATCCGGATAATATTCATTTACCTTTTTAAGAAGTTCGTATTGTGATGCGCTCACTTCTTCAATTTTTGATGAAATGGTCTGTGCAAATGAAATTGTACTAAAAATAAGAGCTAATAATAGTGTGAATTTTTTCATAATTTAATTTTTTAATTAGTGTGACAATGTTTTCTCTATTTTACATAATTCCCGTATTTTGGAATAAATGTTATTATTTGAGATATAAGGTACTAAATATTTACCTTTGCATGAAATTAAAAGCGATATTTTAAGAAAATGACAACAAAAAAATACATTAAACTCATACTTATTCTTGGATCTATGACTGCACTTGGTCCTTTTTCAATAGATATGTATCTCCCAGGGTTTTCAGGAATTGCTGCAGATTTACATACTAGTGTAGCAAAAGTTTCAATGAGTCTGTCAAGTTATTTTATTGGTATTTCTGCAGGTCAGTTGCTTTATGGTCCTTTATTAGATCGTTTTGGGAGAAAGAAACCTTTATTTTTTGGTTTACTCGTTTATATTTTAGCTTCTTTAGGCTGTGTATATGTAGCAAATATTGATACTTTCATATTTCTGCGATTTATTCAGGCAGTTGGAAGTTGTGCAGCAACGGTTGCTTCTGTTGCCATGGTCAGGGATTTATTTCCTGTAAAGGATATTCCGAAAGTTTTTTCTCTACTCATGCTTGTTCTTGGTCTTTCGCCAATGCTGGCACCAACTATTGGTGGTTACATAACTGAAGACTACGGCTGGCATATAGTGTTTTTGATCTTAATGTGTATGGGAATTGCTATTCTTATAGCTTCACAAATTGGTCTTCCGAACACTTACAAACCTGACACTTCGATTTCGTTAAAACCTAAGCCAATCATTTTAAATTTTTTAAAAGTAGTCAAAAATCCACAGTTTTTTACTTATGCTTTTACAGGTGCAATTGCTTTTTCAGGATTATTTTCATACGTGGCGGCCTCCCCGATTATTTTTATGGATATCTATCATGTCGATGCTAAGACATATGGATGGATTTTTGCTTTTATGTCAGTAAGTTTTATTGGTTCGAGTCAGTTGAACTCCGTTTTATTAAAGAAATTTTCCAGTGAACAGATGATATTTAGCGCACTAATTACACAGTCATTAATAAGTATTGTTTTTCTGATTCTTTCCTGGAATAACCTTATAGGATTATATGGAACTATTGGAATGTTGTTTTTGTTTTTAGGATGTCTTGGAATTTCTAATCCTAATACCGCCGGACTTACATTAGCCCCATTTGCTAAAAATGCCGGAAGTGCCTCTGCATTGATGGGAGCCATTCAGCTTGGTTTAGGAGCTCTGGCTTCTTTTGCCGTGGGTAGTTTTGTTAAAGATTCTGTTATTCCAATGGTAGTAATTATGACATCGACTACTATTTTAGCATTTATTATTCTAAATATAGGGATACGCTTCATCAAAGAAAAAATAGAAGTATCTTCTGAAGATGAAATTACGATTGGCCATTAATTATTTAAATATAATCATATATCAAAAAACCGGAATTAAAAAAATTCCGGTTTTTTTTATGGCTGTTTTTTATCTGGTCTGATGATCATTCTAAGTGATTGATCTCTTGCAAAATAAGCGACCATCCAATTGTAAAAAGTATTTATTCTGTTCCTGTAAGTGATTAATGAAATTAAATGAACAAATAGCCAAATAAACCAGGCAAAAAATCCTTTAAAATGCCATTTTGGTTTTGGTAAATCAACCACGGCTTTGTTTTTTCCAATAATTGCCATTGACCCTTTGTCCTTGTAAATAAAAGGTTTAAGTGGTTTATTCTCAAAAGTAGCTTTAAAATTTTTAGCGAGGTTAATTCCTTGTTGTATGGCAACCTGTGCAACCTGAGGATGTCCATTAGGAAAATTTTTATCTGTAGTTAAAATAGCGGTATCGCCAATCGCATATATATTTTCCGTAGCATTTACTTTATTAAATGAATCCGTTGCCATTCTTCTTCCCCGTCCATAACTTTCAGCTGGCATTCCTTCAAAAATCTTAGCAGTAACACCGGCAGCCCATATTAAATTTTTGGTTTTAATCGTTTCTCCGTTTTCAAAATATACGGTGTCGTCTACGTAATCTGTTACCTTACTGTTCAGTTTAACAACGACACCTAATTTTGTAAGTGCTTCTAAGGTGTCTTTTTGAGAAGCTTCGCTCATTGGCGCAAGCAGTGCATCTCCACCATCAACTAAATAAACATTACTGGCAGTGGTATCTAATTCCGGATACTCTTTTAATAAAATATTTTTTCGCATTTCTGCAAACATACCTGAAACCTCTACTCCTGTTGGTCCCCCACCGGCTACAACAATTGTCAGTAATTTGCGTCGTTTACGGATTTCTTTGCAAATAGCTGCTTTTTCGAGATTTTTAAGCAATGTATTTCGCATTACGATGGCATCGTTTAAGGTTTTCATCGGAATAGCATTTTTCATAACATTCTCCATACCGAAATAGCTGGTTTCAGCACCTGTAGCAAAAACCAGATGATCATATGATAATTCGCCATTATTCAAAACTACCTTATTTTCAGCTGGAACGACTGATAGTAATTCCCCTAAACGGAATTGGAGATTCTTTTTTCCGGCAAAAAATTTCCTAAACGGATAACTGATGCTTGAAGGTTCTAAAAAAGCTGTAGCAACCTGATATATAAGGGGTGGAAAAAAATTATAATTATTCTTATCTACAAGTGTTACCTGTATTTGAGGATGATTTAGAAGTTCTTTTGCCAGATTTAATCCTGCAAAGCCCCCTCCAATGATGACTATATTCATAATGTTTTGTATTTAAGACTTTTGCGTAAAAACTATTTTGTTTGCATTACTTTATAAATTTAACACTAAATAATTTCAAGTACAAACTCATCTTCGAAATTTATTTTGAATAATTACTGCAAGGTAATAGTATTAATTTTGTTCTAATTGTTTAATTGCAACTTCATCATGATATCCGTCTGAACGTCATTCCCTAGTTTAAAAATATGTTTGTCAAATTCTATAAAGCCATTTTTTGTGTAAAAACGTATTGCTTTTTTATTTTCTTCCCAAACGCCGAGCCATATGTATTTTGAATTTTGTTGTCTGGCTCTTTCTATAGCTTTTTCATAAAGTAATTGACCCACATTTTTTCCATGAAATTCTTTTGTGACATAAATGCGTTCAATTTCCAGGGCATTACTATCTTTTAATTCGGTTTGCGCCTCTCCAAAATTTATTTTTAAGTAACCAATTACCTTGTTTTCTAAAATTGCAAAATAGAATTCAGAGTTTTCATTTATAAGCTCTGTTGTTATTTTTTCGTTGGAAAATGCTTTTTCAAGATAATTTTTCATGTCTTCCTCAGAATTTGATTCTGAAAATGTTTCCCGAAAAGTCTGTTTGCTGATTTCCTGAAGCTGATTAATTTCTTTCAGTGAAATTTTTTTTATATCAATATTGCTCATCACTAATTTTTAGAGTTGATTTATTTTTTGAACTTCTTATTAGATTTTTCAGTTATTTCAACTTTGTTTTGTAAAACGTAGTTTGCCAGTAATTTTTCAATTAGTTCCTCTTTTGTAAGATGATGAAAAACAGTTTTGACCTTTGCTTTTAAATCACTTGAAATTTCGTGATTTGGTTTTGTTTTAAAAATTTGTTTTGCCCAAAGCAAAGTATTGTTTTCTTCAAGGCTAATGGCTGAGGGTTTTTTGAATTCATTAAATTTCAAGCCTAATTCTCTTTCAAAATCTGCAATTTCAACAACTTCTTCCTGCTGCAAAACAGTTAACGAAAGTCCCTTTGCTCCTGCCCTTGCTGTTCTTCCACTTCGATGAACATAATTTTCGTAAGTATCAGGCAAATGATAATTTACTACATATGAGATTTCTTTTACATCTATTCCTCTGGCAGCCAAATCCGTTGCTACTAAAATATTGATATGTCCTTCACGAAACTGCTCCATAATTCTGTCACGAATTCCCTGTGACAAACTACCGTGAAGTGCTCCTGAAGAAAAACGGTTTATAGCCAGATTTTTAGCCAGTTTGTTTACGGCAGCTTTCGTTTTACAGAAAATGATTCCGCGTTCTCCTTCTTTTGAGTTTAAAAAATGCATCAAAACATCTAATTTTTCAATAGGATCAACTACAATGTATTCGTGATCTATTCCCTGGTTGCCAACTGTTTCCATATCGGCACTAATCTGAACTACATTTTTGTTTAAGTAATTCTGAATTAGCTGTTTGATTGTTCCGGGTAAAGTTGCGGAAAACAATATAGTGCGGTGTTTTTTTGGAAGTTCAGCAATGATTTCATCTAAACTTTCTTTTAGAATCGCGACCATTTCGTCTGCTTCATCTAAAATCAAATATTGGGTTTGTCGCAAGTCGATTGCCTTGCGCTGAATTAAATCTATTAAACGTCCCGGAGTTGCCACAACAACATGTGTTGGATTTTTAAGTCGTTCGATTTGAGGCTTTATCGGGATTCCACCACAAACAGATGCAATAGAAATAGTTGGAATGTGCTTTGCGAAATCTTCCAGATTCTTGAAAATCTGCTGTCCAAGTTCTCTGGTTGGTGCTAAAATAACAGCCTGAACAACCGGGGATTCAGTATTTACTGATTGTAATATTGGTAATCCGAAAGAAGCTGTTTTTCCAGTTCCTGTTTTGGCTAAGCCAACCAGATCATGTGTTTCAGATAACAGTAACGGAATTGTTTTTTGCTGAATTTCGGTTGGCTCAACAATGTTCAGTTCACTTAGTGCTTTTAAAATTGGTACTGAAATTCCTAATGATGCAAATTGCTTAGACATTGTTTTTATTTTTAAATTTTGAATTATCCACTTAAATAAGTGGATTTAAATTGTTCTTTTGAGATAATTAATATCTTATAAAAACTAAAGCCCTAGCCCTGATGGAAACGGCATCCTTTTATGCCGGGGTTCGGCATAAAAGATATAGTGTACAGCAGGAAAGAGCTTCTTAATAAACGAAATAATAATTTTAAAGTTGGATTGATTCCCCGATTTTGAGAAGCATCAAATCTTTTCCTTTATCAAAGAATTTACGGATCGATTCTTCGTGATTAATTTCGATGTAACCAAATGTATCGTAGTGATAGCCGAGAATTTTGTCGCATTCTATAAAATCAGAAGCGATAATAGCATCATCAATATCCATTGTAAAATTATCTCCGACTGGCAAAATAGCCAAATCCAGTTTTGTTCTCAAAGGAATCAGTTTCATATCCATTGTTAGTGCTGTATCTCCGGCGATGTAGATGTTTTTATGTTCGCTTTCAATTACAAAACCTCCGGGATTTCCTCCATACGTGCCATCAGGAAAAGAACTTGAGTGAATAGCACTAACATATTTCACCTTTCCAAAATCGAATTTCCAGCTTCCTCCATGGTTCATAGGATGTGCTTTTAAACCTAATTTTGCATAATAACTTGCGATTTCGGCATTTGAAACGATGGTCGCTTCTGTTCGATTTGCAATAGCTTCAACATCGAGAACGTGATCGCCATGCGCATGGGTAAGCAAAATATAATCTGCTTTTAATGTATTTATATCAATTGCAGATGCTAATGGATTTCCTGTAATAAAAGGATCAACGATTATATGCTTTCCTCCTACTTCAATTCCTAAAGATGCGTGGCCAAAATATGTGATTTTCATTTGATAAAATTTTAAAGTGAAATAATTATCTTCCTCCTAAAAATAGATTTACAATAATGTCTGAAATCAATGAAATCATACAAACTGTTAATAAAATGGAAAGTAAAAAAGTACTCAGTGCAAGCTTTTTTAATTCCGGATCTAAGAGCTTAGGATTCTGATTTTTATAAACGGTAATTAAATGTTTAGTTAAAGGAATATAAGCCAGCAAAAAGAGATACTGATCGAATCTGTAATGACTTAAAACAGCAAAAATAACCACTAAAAGCATAGCGGTAACAATCAATGAAAAGTGATAAATCTTGGCGTTTTTTCCTCCTATCTGAACTACAATTGTATTTTTTCCGGATTTTCTGTCTGACTCTTCATCACGCATATTGTTCAGGTTTAAAACCCCAACACTTAATAAACCAATTGAAATAGCGGGTAAAATCAAAAGCGGATCAACTTCTTTAGTATGCAGAAAATTAACACCCAGAGTACTCACAAGCCCAAAGAAAACAAAAACAAATACGTCTCCAAACCCTTTGTAGCCATATGCAGAATTGCCAACTGTATATCGAATTGCAGAAGCAATAGCTGTGATTCCGAGTACTAAAAAGAAGATAGAATATCCAAAATTATTTTCTCCAAAAGCAAAATATATCAGAATAATGGCAGATAAAAGTGTTAATAATGAAGTTATTATAATTGCTTTTTTCATTGCCTGTGGTGTAATTACGCCACTCTGGATAGCTCTTTGGGGACCAACCCTGTCAGCATTATCAGTTCCTTTTACCCCATCACCATAATCATTTGCAAAGTTGGATAAAACCTGGAGTCCAAGTGTTGTTAAAAGGGCAAAGCCAAAAACTTTCCAGCTAAAAACTTCTGTAGGTGTATTTACAGTTTCTGTTGGGTTAGATAAAGCATAAATGCTTCCTACTATAATTCCGGAAACCGATAAAGGTAATGTGCGCAATCTGGCGGCTTCAATCCAATGTTTCATTATTCTTGTTTAGTTAAAATTTTATTTCAGGTGTCAAGTTTAGGTTTAGCAGCTTGAAACCTGAAACTTGAAACTTTTTTTTATGGCAACCATTTATTTTCACCAAAATTCGGCTTTCTTTTCTCTAAAAAGGCATTTCTTCCTTCTTTAGCCTCTTCGGTCATATAAGCAAGTCGAGTGGCTTCGCCTGCAAATACCTGCTGTCCAACCATTCCGTCATCTGTCAGGTTCATGGCAAATTTTAGCATTTTTATAGAAGTTGGGGATTTTTGAAGGATTTCCTGTGCCCATTCGTATGCTGTTGCCTCGAGTTCATCATGAGGAATGACTGCATTTACCATTCCCATTTCGAAAGCTTCCTGGGCAGAATAATTTCTTCCTAAAAAGAAAATCTCACGTGCCTTCTTCTGACCTACCATTTTTGCCAGGTAAGCTGATCCATATCCACCATCAAAGCTGGTTACATCAGCATCTGTTTGCTTAAAAATAGCGTGTTCTTTACTTGCCAGTGTCATGTCGCAGACAACATGTAAGCTATGTCCGCCTCCAACTGCCCAGCCTGGTACAACTGCAATTACAACTTTTGGCATAAAACGAATTAATCGCTGCACTTCAAGAATATTTAAACGGTGTTGCCCATCATCTCCCACATAGCCTTGGTGCCCGCGTGCATTTTGATCTCCCCCACTGCAAAAAGAATATATGCCATCTTTTGTTGACGGACCTTCGGCAGATAGCAAAACTACTCCTATTGAAGTATCTTCCTGTGCATCGTAAAAAGCCTGATACAACTCTGATGTTGTTTTTGGGCGAAAAGCATTCCTCACATTCGGTCTGTTAAAAGCTATTCGTGCAACTCCGTTACATTTTTTATAGGTGATATCTTCGAATTCTCTGGCAGTTATCCAATCCATTTTATGTTTATTTTGTTTTAAATAATTATAGTGTAAAAATAAATCATTTTTACATCTTTACCTACTCAATTCTTTGTTAGTACTTTTTTTGAACAATATCCCATGACATTTTAATAGTAGTAAAATAAAAATAACACTTTTTAACACTTACTTTTGAAAAAAAATAATTAATTTTACAGCCTAGAAATCAATAAGATACATTTTTTTATTGATTTATAGATTGATTTCTTTTCACTGATTTATTAACCTAAAAAATGACTTTTTTTGAGAAAAATTAAAAAAATTGTCGCTCATTTTTTTATGGTTTTTAATTATAAGACTAAAAACAATGAGCAAATGATTTATTCATATGTTTCAACTTCAAGAAAAAAATAGTAACACCGAAGGTTAAATAGTAGAATTGTTATTTCAATTTATCAAAGAGATTACGATAGATGAGAATTAAAATTGAAAACTTTCTAAAAATATATTAAAAAACCAAAGGGTAAGCCGTGAAATTGATTGATTGTTGTTGAATAGATGAATCAATTGTTTAAAAGACATACGTTAAAAAAGTAAATCTTAAAATTCGTAAAATTTTTACTTTTAAAAATTATTTTATTTCTGTTTTTTTTTAATTACAATTTTTTAAAACTAGAATAAAAAGAGGAAGGCTATTCGTAAAGGATAGCCTTTCTTGTTATTTATTATAAAGTATTTTCTAAGACTTTAGCTGTACTTTTTTTAGCTGATAAATTTTTAATAACTAAGCGTTTTCTATAAGCTTGTTTATATTTAGATTAATAAATATTGTTTCTTAGCATTTTTGAACCTGAGAAAATGTTTCTGGCACCTGACTTATTTTAAGAAAGTAAAAAATATTCGTTTTTATTTTATTCACTACCAATGAATTAAAAAATAACTTAAAATTAAGTTCAATTTTTGTTTGCAAACATCAAAAACGTTCCTATATTTGCAACCGCTTAGAACAACAAAGCGCATCAATGCTGAGATCGGGGAGATACTCAAGCGGCCAACGAGGGCAGACTGTAAATCTGCTGTGTGAACTTCGCAGGTTCGAATCCTGCTCTCCCCACGGAAAGGCCAAAAAGGCGGAAAACTTAAAGTTTTCAATCTTTTCAAAAAGCCTTAAAAAATGTCTTAAAGCCAGTAAATCCGATGATTTACTGGCTTTTTTGCTTTATGTCCTGTTTTCAATATTTATAAATGCTCACAAAATAAAAGGTGCAGAATCGGTGCACTTTTCGGCGCACAGAAAAGTGCACCAGAAATAGCAAAAACCCCTTACTTTATAGGGGTTAACGAGATTAACGACTTGATTTTAAAGTGATATTATTCTACATTTATTAATTTAAAAAGTAGGATTACGTTGGAAAGCAGTTTTGGTTTGGGATTCTTTTTAAAAAGACCCAAAATAGAAAGTAAAGAATGGATCGTATATTTCAGAATAACTGTTGACGGTATCCGCAAGGAAAGTTCAACTAAGAGAAGATGGGATAATACACGGTGGGATCAAAGGTTCGAAAGAGCAGTCGGCTCAAAGGAAGATGCAAAGTCGCTGAACTTCTTTTTGGATTCGCTGACTTTAAAAATCAATGTGGAAAAACCGGTCAATTTGACCACCTAATTCCGGAGTAAATTGACCACCCGTTCCGGAGCAAACTGACCCCCTAATTCCGGAGCAAATTGACCACCAAGTTTTGTGGTGAATTAAGTATTAAAAACTATTGATTTTTTCATGTTGTTAGAACCATACATTCGTTAAAAATTTACGGATTATGGCAAACAAAATAACAGACATGAGTAAAATTAGAAAAGTAATTAAATTCTATTGTAATGGAAAGAGTAAGTTATTTATAAGTAGCTACTTATCCCTTTCAAGAAATACGGTAAAGAAATATATTTCTTTATTTGAAGTTCTCGAATTAAGCTTTGAATTAATCGACCAAAAAACCGATGCAGAGCTGGAACTTTTATTCTCCCAGACTAGTGTAGAGGCCATTAGCCCGAGATTACAGACACTTTATGATTTTTTTCCTAAAATGGAACGTGAACTAAAAAAAGTTGGCGTTACCGTACAGCATATGTGGGAACAATATATTGCTGTAAATCCTGATGGTTATCGAACTTCACAATTTCATTATCATTACAATATATGGGGCAAACGAGTTAATCCGGTCATGCATATGAACCATAAGGCTGGTGATAAAATGTATGTTGATTATGCCGGAAAGACACTCTCAATTATTGATATAGATACTGGAGAAGTCAAAGAAGTACAATTTTTTGTAGCAATATTGGGCGCTAGCCAATACACGTATGCTGAAGCTTCCATGAGCCAGCAAAAGGAATACTTTGTTGACTCGGTAGAAAATGCCATGCGCTTTTTTGAAGGCACTCCTGTCGCCATTGTTCCAGATAATTTAAAATCTGCCGTAATAAAAAGCAGTCGTTTTGAACCGACAATCAATGAAACCCTGGCTGATTTAGCAGAACATTACGAAACCACAATTTTACCTGCCAGAGCTTACAGACCCAGAGACAAATCATTAGTTGAAGGAGCTGTTAAGATATTATATCGAAGGATTTATGTAACCATAAAAGAAACTAAGTTCTTTTCTCTGGAAGAATTAAACCAGCAGATCTGGGATTTACTTGACTCTCACAATAACAGAAAACTAACAGGACGCCCTTATTCCCGTTTTGAATTATTTTTAGAAGACGAGAAAGAAAAACTGCGTCCACTCCCACAAGATCGTTTTGAAATTAAATACCAGTCTTTTGCAACAGTAATGCAAAACGGTCATGTTCAATTAAGCCAGGACAAAAACTATTACAGCGTTCCGTATCAATATGTAAAGAAGAAAGCCAAGCTGTTATATACCAAATCAACGGTAGAGATTTATTATAAATACAATCGAATAGCTGTACATCCAAGAAACTACAAACCTTATGTCTATACAACAACTCCTGAGCATTTAGCCAGTACACATCAATTTGTAGCCCAATGGAGTGCTGCCCGCTTCATTGAATGGGCTAATAATATTGATGAGTCAGTAGGAGAATATATAATGCAGATAATCGAAAGCAGAAATCATCCAGAACAGGCTTATAAAAGCTGTTTAGGAATACTGAATTTTGAAAAAAAGGTAGGCAGACAGCGATTAATAAATGCCTGCAGGCGGGCACTTGATTTTAAAATTTACAATTTTAAGACCATACAAAACATTTTAGAAAACAACTTGGATCATATTGATTTTGATCAAGAACCTGAGCAGGAACTTCCCGATCACAGTAACATAAGAGGAAAACACTATTATAACTAAATTAAATCTTGAAAAAATGAATGAATCCACAGTAACCAAAATGAAACAAATGAAGCTTTATGGCATGTTTAATGCTTTTAAAACAGCCATTGAAAGCGGGAAAACAGATCATTATACCCTTGACCAGTTTGTATCGATGATTATTGATGCAGAATGGGATGAAAGGTACAATCGTCGTATTGAACGAAGTATCACTAATGCCAAATTCCATTACAAATCAAATATTGAAAGTATCAATTTTGATGTATCACGTAACCTGGACCGAAACATGGTACTGCGTCTGGCAGAATGCGAATTTATAGAGAAAAACGAAAACATTTTAATCACTGGAAGCACCGGTGTCGGTAAAAGTTATTTAGGTACTGCATTAGGTTATCAAGCCTGTATACAGGGTTTTAAGGTAAGTTATTTTAATACCTCAAAATTGTTCGCTAGACTAAAAATGGCTAAAGCAGATGGTACTTATCTACGGGAACTTACCAAAATACAAAGACAGGATGTTATAATACTTGATGATTTTGGACTTCAGGCACTTGACAGCCATAACCGAATTACTCTTTTGGAGATCATAGAGGACAGGCATAATAACGGCTCTATAATCGTGACATCACAAATACCAGTTCAAGGCTGGTATGATATAATTGGAGAAAAAACGATAGCCGATGCAATATTAGACAGACTTATACACCAATCTCATAGGCTTGAATTACATGGAGAATCCATGAGAAAGAAAAGAGGAATAAACAAAGAGTGATATTTTATTATATTTGAATACTAATTAACAGATGAAAAAATATAGTTTTTAATCAAAACGGAGGTGCTCACTTTGCACCGGAATTAGGTGGTCATTTTGAACTGGAATCAGGTGCTCACTTTAAAACGGAATGGGGTGATCAATATAACCGGAATTTGCAATACATCTCCAATCAAGTTTTTTTACGATAACAATGGCGCTATCTACCATTTTAGTCCGTTTTTTATTTTTATCTAATTACTTCCCGCCCCAGTTTTTAAAAATCGTAAAGGAATTTTCTTAAAAAAATAAAACAATCGGTTGTTTTTTTAAGAATATTTATCGTTAAATTAGCAGTAAAAACCTACTTATAAGAAGGTTATTTACTAACTATTAAAAACCATAAGTTATGAAAAGATTTCGAAAATTACTTTTTCTGTTTTTAGTGTTTATTCCTCTAATGGAATTATTTGCATGGCCGGGAATGCCATTACCTCCGCTACATATTGAAGGCAAAAATTTAAAGGATCCCTGCGGAAAAAATGTTTTACTGCATGGCGTTGCCATAACACCCAGTCCCTGGTTTAATGGCTGCTCGTATAATCAGTGCCGTTGGGACAATTATAATGTCCAGGGTTGTCTAAATTATAATAATGCTGTTATGGATGCACTCACAAATACAAATAACGGATGGAAATTAAATTATATAAGACTTCATATTGATCCTTACTGGACCAATACACCTGGCTGTTCTGCAGGCGAAAACAACATTTCATGTTTTAACTACAATAGACTGGTAACTTATGTAGATCAGGTTATAATTCCTTTAATCAATCATGCAAGAAGCAGAGGTCTCTATGTTGTACTTCGTCCTCCAGGAGTTTGTCCTGAACGAATTGCTTTTGGAGACAACTACCACAATTACTTAAGAACTGTATGGCAGTATTTATCCAACCATCCAAATTTAAAGAATGTGGATAATGTTATGTTTGAATTAGCCAATGAGCCTATACAAATACTCGGAACAAATGGAAATTGGGGGGCTACTGGCGATGAGCATTTTGCCGCTTTACATAATTTCTTCCAGGATTTAGTAAATAGAATTAGAGCTAATGGTGCCAATAATGTTTGCTGGATACCAGGAACAGGATATCAGTCTCATTACCAAGGATATCCAAATCATTTAATAACAGGAGGAAATATAGGCTATGCTGTGCATGTTTATCCAGGATATTGGGGGGCAAATGCAGAAAATGCCACCAGTTTTAATAATGCCTGGAATGCCAATGTACAACCGATTGCTAATGTAGCACCTATTATGATAACCGAAACAGATTGGTCTCCTTCTGGCGATCAAACATGGGGTCAGGGAACGACAAGCGGTTTTGGTCTGAATTTGAAAGGAAGGATTGATGCCACAGGAAATTGCAGTTGGAATTTACTTGCTCCTGAAGGATTGATAACAAACGGAGATCCCTATAATGTTACAACCGCTTTCAACAACAGTTGGGAATCTTGCGCTGCACCTGTTAAGCAATGGTTCTCTGAATATGCAAACAATAATATACCCTCGCAAAGCTGCAACACTCTAATAAACAATGCTGTTTATGAAATTGAATTTAAAACAAACTCAAATAAAGTCCTGGATCTTAAATATGGAACTAATGCAAATGGTACTGTAATTCGTCCTTGGGATAAATCAGGAGCTACAGCACAGCAATGGATTGCTGTTGATGCAGGTAACGGCTATTGGCGTTTTAAATCAAACGCGAGTTCAACAGGACGTGTAATAGATCTCGAGAGTGCAGACCCAACAAATGGTAAATCGATAAGACTTTGGGATAGTTATAATAATGATGCTCAAAAATGGCTGGTAACAGATGTTGGCAATGGCTATTATAGTATAAAATCTGCTGTTAATACATCAAAAGGCTGGGATATATCAAATTGCAATATGGACGGTACAGCAAACCTTCAGCTTTGGGAATATTACGGAACTTCATGTCAATTATTTAAGTTCAATAAAGTAGGAACTACTACTGCAAAAACTGCAATTGAGAAAAATACCGCAGCAGATAATATAGAAATTGACACGAATGTCAAAATATATCCTAATCCAGCAACTGGAGGAGAGTTTAACGTATATTTATCTTCACAATCAGACGAAAATTATTCTTTAGCACTGTACTCAGTTAATGGCGAACAATTATATGAAACAAAAAATCTAAAATCTAATACTAATGAACTCATTAGAGCAAAACTTACAAAGGGTTTATATTTTGTGACGATATATCAAAATTCAGGTACAACTACCAAAAAAATATTAATTGAATAGTCTGTTAAATTAAAAGATATAATTTTTAAGATTATTATAATTACTTATATTATATAAATTTTAACCCTTACTGAATTAAGTAAGGGTTAAATATTAAATCATACTAATTTTTATATTTTAGAGTTTGTAACAAATCCATTTGAATGCAGGTTTCCAAAACAAAATAAGGTTTCCCAGATACTGCTTCTTATTACTGATTGTCATTGCAGCTGGTCAGGAGAAAAAATATAAACCTGATTTGCTTTTATGACTTTTTTTTGAAGCACATCTTTTTTACTTAAGGGCATCATTCTATATAATTTGCTTCGGCTATTTACTCATAATTATCAATCATTCTGCGCTGCAGTTCGACATCTGTTTTTTGTGTCATAACACGATGTTTTTTTTAAGCTGTAGCATCATTTTGCGTTTCTTCTAATAACAGATAACATTAATTAAAATAAAGCCCCATTATCATCAAACTAAAAAACTTGCCTCTTTTAAGCCTTTAAACAACAACAAATTCAATTGATGATCAGAATTTCAAATCAATCGTATCTAAGTATATAAAGAGAAATTATCTGTTTTTATTCATTACAATATTACAAAAAAGATTATTTAACTTATAAATAAATCATATGCAGTATAATTACCTTATTAATTACAAGTATTTGAATTATTAATCTTTTATTTTAAAATTTGCAGTACAAATAACTACTCTGAATTTAATAGTAGCAATCGTATTAGCAGATTCAGGAATAAACAAAAAGAAAGATATGGAAAATATAGGTAATACAATTAAGTCTGATTTTGCATTCAAGCTCGAGAGCACTTGTTTAGATGAAAACTATCACCCCTCAAGCCAAACGCGTCTGACAACCAATTTTGCAAACCTGGCCAGAGGAGAAAATCGTCAGCAGAACTTGCGCAATGCCTTAAATATGATTAACAATCGATTCAATGCATTGGCTCAATTGGATAATCCTAAAGCAGACCGTTATCTTGTAGAACTTGAAATCATCACGGTAACAATGAGTATTGATGATAAGAATCGTATTAACAATCTCCCATTGATTGAAGTTTTAAAAACGAATATTTTTGACCGCAAGACTAACCAGCGTATCGAAGGTGTCGCCGGAAATAATTTTTCTTCTTATGTCCGTGATTATGATTTCAGTATTTTATTGATCGAGCACAATAAAAATAAACCTGATTTTTGTATTCCTGAAAATTTTGGTGACCTGCACGGAAAACTTTACAAATGCTTTGTGAATTCAGCTACTTATAAAGAGTACTTTAAGATGTCACCGATAATCTGTCTAAGTGTATCCGGCAACAAAACGTATACTCGTACTGAGTATCAGCATCCGGTTCTGGGTTTTGAATATCTGCAAAATGAGTACTCTATCACTGATGAATATTTCTCTAAAATGGGTTTAAAAGTTCGTTTTTTCATGCCGCCGAACAGTGTGGCACCGATGGCTTTTTACCATTCCGGAGATCTGCTTGCTGATTATACTGATCTTGGACTAATCAGCTCAATCAGTACGATGGAGACTTTCCAGAAGATTTATCGCCCTGAAATTTACAATTCAAATTCAGCGGCCGGGAAAATCTACCAGCCTAGTCTTAAACACGAAGATTATTCACTCACCCGAGTCGATTATGACCGCGAAGAGCGCAGCCGACTGGCTGTCGAACAGGGTAAATATGCAGAAGAGCATTTTATTAAGCCTTACAAAAGTGTCTTAGAGCAGTGGTCTGCCCATTTTGATCTTTAATTATTACAACACATTAAAATTATTTCATTATGAAGAAATTAGTACCTACTTCAATTGTGGGAAGTTTACCCAAACCTGCCTGGCTTGCGCCACCCGAAAAACTTTGGTCACCCTGGAAATTAGAAGGAGATCAGTTAATTGAAGGAAAACAGGATGCTTTACGCATTTCTTTGCAGGAACAGCAATTGGCAGGCGTGGATATAATTAGTGATGGTGAGCAGACACGCCAGCATTTCGTAACCACTTTTATCGAACATTTAAGCGGTGTAGATTTTGAAAATCGTAAAATTGTAAAAATTCGTGACCGTTACGATGCAAGTGTTCCTGTTGTTGTGGGTGAAGTTGCACGTCAAAAAGCTGTTTTTGTTGAAGATGTTAAGTTTTTACGTAAACTGACAGATCAACCTATAAAATGGGCATTGCCTGGTCCGATGACAATGGTAGATACCTTATACGATGACCATTACAAAAGCCGGGAAAAACTGGCATGGGAATTTGCGAAATTGCTGAATGAAGAAGCAAGAGAACTTCAGGATGCTGGTGTAGACATTATCCAGTTTGATGAACCGGCATTTAATGTGTTCTTTGATGAAGTAAACGATTGGGGAATGGCTGCATTAGAACGAGCAATTGAAGGTCTAAAATGCCAGACTGCTGTGCATATCTGCTACGGTTACGGAATACAAGCTAATAATGACTGGAAAAAGACCTTGGGTTCAGAATGGCGCCAGTACGAGGAAATTTTCCCTAAAATCCAGAAATCAAAAATTGATATTGTATCATTAGAATGCCACAACTCTCGTGTGCCCTTTAATTTAATTGAACTGGTTCGAGGTAAAAAAGTAATGGTCGGTGCAATTGATGTGGCAACCAACACTATTGAAACAGCGGAAGAAGTTGCTGATACGCTGCGTAAAACTCTTGAGTTTGTAGCTATCGAAAATCTTTATCCTTCGACAAACTGCGGTATGGCTCCTTTATCCCGAAATGTAGCAAGAGGTAAATTAAGTGCTTTAAGTGCAGGGGCAGAAATTATACGCAAGGAATTTGGGATTTAATTCCAATTATAAGATGCTTCCTTGAATTAAAGTTGCAAGAAGCCCATCCAAAATTTACTTTTAATATTAAAAATCAGATATAGTTTACTGCTGTAAAATTACTTGTCTAATCCTTGATCGAAAAGGATTAGACAAATAATGGCGAATCTTCACCCCTATTCTGGTGATATCAAGAACAAATTAGCCCCGATTGTTTTTTTACCGAAAAAGAAAGAGGCACTTCAATAAAAATTATACTTCGTTTCGTCGAGCCATACGCTGAGCGATGATGCTGGCGGCAATCAATTGAAAGGCATGATAAAGCATAAGCGGCAGTAATACGATACCCGTGATGGTACTGTGCTGAAAAAGTACTTTTGACATGACGGTACCGTGGACTAATGACTTTTTAGAGCCACAAAATAAGACCGTAATACGATCTTCATCTGAAAAGTCAAACAAACGACTAAGCAGTCCGACACAAAAGAATACAGCAAAAAATAATCCTATCATCCCCGCAGCGAGTCCGGCAAGTTCGACGACAGTGAAGCCTTCAAAAAGATGCTCGGAGAATGATTTACAAAAAGATGTGTAAATAATAGTGAGAATAACTCCCTGATCGAAATATTTGAGCTGTTTCTTATATTTTTCAGCAATGGCGCCAAAACGGGAGTTGAGGGTGATACCGATAATAACAGGTAGTAATACTTGAAGAATCAGTTTTATAAAAATATCTGTGACATCAAAATCGCCCGTTGCAGAAGCGATGAACAGCCCAACCCAAAGTGGAGTAACCACTACTCCAATCAAACTTGAAATACTCGCATTAAAAATGGCAGCGGGAATATTCCCTTTGGCGATGGAAACCATGACCACCGAAGAGGAAACTGTTGATGGTAACGCGGCCAGAAAAAATACACCCAGCCAAAGCAGCTCAAATCCGGAGTTGACAAACAAGGGTCGAAAAGCCAAAACGATGAGCGGAAAAAACAAAAAGGTTGTCAACTGAACCACAATGTGCATTTTCCAGTTTGAAAGCCCAGCCTTTAGTTTTTCAAAACTCAACTTCAAACCATAAAAAAGGAAAATCAACGACACACCTACATTGGCAATCTCTTCCAGCGAAACTGGTTCTTTGACCATACCAGGCTTCGGCAAAAAATAAGCCAGCAAAATCATAGTGCCAATCATTAATAAAAAGCCGTCAAAACCTGCTTTACTTAATACTTTTAATAATTTCTTCAATTTTATTCAGTTTAATTTTCTGCGCAAAGTTATCTTATACAACTAAAAAAGCTTCATAATACTAATACTTAAGAGAATTCAGCTGTTTTATGAGTCAAAATAAGTATTATTTACTTTTTTAAATGTAATTTTGAAACTTAAAAAGATTTTTATTCTATGGAAGAACTAGATACTACCGACCTGCTTTTGCTGAAAATATTAGGAAACAATTCAAGTTTTACTATCAAAGAACTTGCCGCGCAGGTAAATCTGTCACCAACTCCTGTATTGCAGCGTGTAAAAAGGCTGGAGAATAATGGCTACATCAAAAAATACATTGCCTTAATTGACCATGAGAAATTTGGCCATGGATTTATTGTTTTTTGCAATATAAAGCTCAAACAGCATGATCGTAACATTGGCAACAGCTTTGTCGAGGATATTATGAAAATTGATGAAGTGGTAGAATGTTATAACATTTCAGGAGATTATGATTTTATTCTTAAGGTTTTCGCAAAGGATATGAAACATTACCAAAATTTCGTCTTTAATAAATTAGGCTCCGTCGAAAGTATCGGCAGTACGCAGAGCACTTTTGTAATGTCAGAAATAAAAAACCTGCACAACATAAATCTATAACTTCATTATTAATTTTAATTTCGGCTCAGAATCGGTGTATTATTAAGTTTCCGAAATAATCTAAGACATAGTACAGAAACGAGTTTAGATGTTTAAGTTCCCCTCCTGCTCCAATTTTCACACAAACAAACCTTTATAAATTTTAATGTCATTATAATTTTATTGCTTTTTTTCATAAGATCATTTTAATATATTAGTATAAAAGAAAAAACATAGTTTTAAAAATTAACACTAATTAAGACCGCATGATAAACAGTTGTAGTATTTTTCTAACCGCATTTTTATTTATAACGATGATTTCCTGTAATTCATCAAACGCGATCGATTTTAAGGAATCGCTTGATCAATCGGAGCGCAGAGCTTTTGATATTATTGTTGGTAAAAAAGGCTCAGGAGAAAAAAAGCTGGAATATCTCGAAAAAGAAGATTATAAAAATGCTATAAAGGCAGTGGATCAACAGGCAATAGATTTCGATATTCTTATATCAGATATAAGCAAGTTATCTACTGATGATATTCCGGAAGGTCAGTCGCTAAAAACTGCCTCCCTGGAATATTATCAATCTCTTAAAGATCTTCATATATTCGATAAAAAAGAAATAGAGCAACAGGCAATTCTGAAAACATTAAAGAAAGATGAATTAGACAATGGCCTAAATAAGCTTATGGAACTGGCACGACAAAAAAAGATGCTTTACAATGCTATATACAAGAAAGAAGCTCTTCTATATACAGCTACACAACGTTTTAAGGCTGCTAATGGTATTTAACCACGAAAATCAATTTCATTATTATTTTAAATAATCAGTCAAATCCGTTTTTGATAAATAATCTAAATCATATACAGGACGTTCAATATCAAATGGAATCGGTCTTTTACTAAACTGCTGGAAATAAAGCAAGCAACCGTCTTTCCATATTTGAGCATCCCTGCTCTGACGACGCAGTTTACTTTGCACTTCAAAAAAACGCTGTTCATCCATATAAGGTTGCGCCTTATCCCATATTTTTTGAAATTCTCGTACTTCTTTTACACCTTTATCATAAGTATAACAAAGTTCATCCCAAAGAATGCGTCCATTTTTCATCTTATAATCCCATGGTAAATGATGAAACCATAATAAATATATTTCAGGACAGGTTTCAATATTTTCAAACTGACTTTTTAGTGGCTCATGATATTGACTTACAGCTCCGGAACCTTTTGCTGTTCGGTCAAAGCCAATTCCAGAAACATCTGCTTTATGATAATAAGCTGCTGTCCAGTCAGTACGGATTCCTTTAGGCTCAAACCACGGCCCAGAACCATAATGGGTATTGTTTAAACCTGCAAAAATATGATGAAGTCCAAGTGGCATTGAATAATTTACAGTTGCCTCATGACTTTCTAACATTAGTTGCTTTACAGGTTCAAGAAAGTTTTTTTTCCAATCAGATGGTTTACTATCTCTTACATCGATTGGAGAAAAAGTTAATTTTAACCATTCATCTACTATTTTTTCACTTGTAATTTGATTATTCCAGGCCATGCGGCCAAAGGCATACCAGTTTGACTGTGCAAAATGATGACCGCACCAATTGACATCCAAACCAATATTAGCGACACCTGCAATTGCTGTATATTTTTGAGGAAAAAGACTTCCATCAGTCGTAAGGGCAACGGTACTTCCTACCCCTTCCTGATAGGTATCACTTTTCAAAAACTCTTCCCACATCTTTGCCAAATAGACTAATTGTTCTGAATGGCCAAGATATTCCTGAGTAATTTGTAATTCGGGCATTACAGACGTTTTTTTCATTGCTCCAAAGAGTGGATTAAACGGTTCGCGTGGCTGAAAATCAACAGGTCCATTTTTTACCTGAATAATTACGTTGTCACGAAACTGGCCATCAAGCGGCATGAACTCATTATAAGCCTGTGCTGCCCTGTCCTTGCTGTTAATTTCATATACAAAAGCACGCCACATAATAATACCTCCGTAAGGTTTAACCACATCAGCAAGCATGTTAGCCCCATCAGCATGAGTTCGTTCAAAATCCTGTGGGCCAGGTTCTCCTTCACTATTGGCTTTAATTAAGAAGCCTCCAAAATCAGGTATGATTTTGTAAATTTCTTTTGTTTTATCTTTCCACCATTTAATTACTTCAGTATTTAAAGGGTCAGAAGTTTTTAATCCGCCAATTAATGCCGGGGAAGAAAATTTAACCGACAGATATGTTTTTATACCATACGGACGCAGAACTTCGGAAATTGCTTTTACCTTCTGAAGGCATTCAGTAGTTAGCATCAATTTTGAAGAATTGACATTATTCAAAACTGCCCCATTAATCCCGATAGAAGCATTGGCACGCGCATATTCTTTCCATAATATCCTGTCCTTATCCGTTATTGTAAAGCCCTTTTCCATATCATGCCAAAAAATTGACTTTCCTGCGTACCCACGTTCCACTGAACCATCCAGATTGTCCCAATGGTTTAAGATTCTTCGCTCGTAGGAAGGATTGTATATTTTATTTTGAATTTCTTCTCCGGTTTGCTGGCGACGTAAAAGTTCATAAACACCATATAAGATCCCAAGTTCTGTATTGGCCTGAATTTCATTTTCAGAAAGTTTGAAACCATCACCTTTAATTGCTTTGGATTTTTTTATACTCAAAAGAAGTTTAGCTCCGTTTTTACCTTGCCAGGATTGTTCCAGCTCCTTTTTGGCAATAGCTAGAGTTGAAGATTTACCGGAACAAACAATAGTTACTTTTCCCGTACTTTTTGCACGTAGCCAAAGAAGATGTCCGTCTTCTGCATGAAGATTAAAAGTTGTGGATATTAAAATTAAAAAGGCTGCTATTTTTTTCAGGTTCAATCTAATGTTGAAGTTTATTAAATCTATTTTGAATTATGTAAGACAGGAGGTGCTCCAAAATAACTCGGATAATTGTTGTCAGGGTTCACAACAATTTTTTCAAGCACTATTTCAGGATCTATCATAATTACTTTCAGTGTGTGAATTCCTGCTTCTTTGATATCTATTTCAAAATCCAGCCAACGCATATTATCAAAAATTTCATTTCGTCGGAATTGTCCGGCACCAATCAGGGCTATGTTTTTATTGATTGGCGGGTAAGGTTTTAAAACAGATGATCTGGCTAAAATTTCAGGTGTATATTCTTTGAATTCATCATGAAAACCTTTTCTTGCATCCAACACCTGAGGTGTCTGATCATCCATTGACACAGCAATTCTCAACCCGCGCTGCGGATATACATCCTGAGTAGGAAGGATACCCAAACAAACCGTACTTTTTCCGGTTGTTGGAAGAAATACTTTATATTCCAGTGTAGCACCGTCCTCTGCTGTACTGTTTCTGGCTGTTACAGGGGATATTCCCACATTAGCTTTGCCTTTGCCTAAATCCGGCAGGACAATCCATTTTGCATCTTTCCCGGGTTTATTAGCATTGAATTGATAGGCTGGAATAGTAAATTCACCTGTAAAATTACCAAAAAACGGTTCCTTAATTTTTGGCAATGCTGCTTTAACAGCATTAACAGATACAGCTATAATTTCATTGTCTTTTTTTATTTCGACAATGCCATTTGATTTTCCTTCGGGCAATTTTTTCCAGTCAACATCTACTAAAATCCGAAAATCTTTCTCTACCTTTCCGTTGTTACTACTTAATTTAATCCACGGCTGGTCTGCTTTTGCTTCAAACTCAAAAGAACCTGTACCCCGGTTGAAAACCTCTATATAATAAGATTGTTTTTTGAGAATATCAAAGACTGGAAGCTGAGGCTTTTCCTGATTTACAGGCCACGCTGCTTCAGAACCTTCTGTTGCAATTCCCATTGAGGGTTCAGTAAGTGGAGTTACTTCTTTTAATTCTGGTAATTTGTTTTCTTTTGGCATTTGCCAGGTAGTGTAACCAATATGAATATCTGACATCATATTTTTCCACTTCCCATTTGACATTGGACCGTTATAATAATCACTTAATTTTTTATCAAGAGCGAAAAGATCTTTTGCACGTTGAGCATAATCATTGGCACTAACTCTTCCTTGTTTGGCATAGAGCTGATTTTTACCTGCTGCAAGATATATTTCGGCAACGCCAGCAGAAGCCTTTGCAGGATAAAGTACTAACTGATAGTAAGTATCTTTTAGTTCCGGTGCAATTTTTGCTTCTAATGCTTCGGCTTTAGCGGTAACTTCCCGCCACAGTTGAAGCATGTGATCAGCTTCATTATGATTTACATAACTAAAAATTTGAGGTGTCTGGACTTCTGCCTTTCTTAAAAGATTGTATTTAGAATATTTAGAAACGATATCAGCGATTTCTTCTGCATGTTCCTTACCAAAAATACTTTTGGCCCAGTTAATCGTATAATCCATTGTTTTGCTTGCAGGATATGCATCAGGATTCCAGGCAAAATGCATAATGAAGTCAATAGGTAATTCTTTTGGCTTCAAATCACCCACATTAACTATCCAGATACGGTCAAGTCCGCTTTGATAAGCTAAATTGAATTGCTCCTGAAGCTTAGGAATAGTGGTAGTATTAACCCATCGATCGCTATTTGGCCCTCCGTTCATATCAATATGATAATACAGGCCGCTTCCGCCTTTTCTGTTTTTCTCTTTTGGTGGCGCAATACGACGGATATACCCCCAATTATTATCACAAAACAATAACGTAATATCGTCAGGAACATTGAATCCTGCATCATAGTATCGTTGCACTTCAGTAAAAATCGCCCATAATTGCGGATGGTTGGCAGGATCATCATTATAGACTTTCTGAATGATATCTCGTTGACTTTTTATTACATTTTCTAAAGTTTTAATATTATCAAGATCATCTCCTTTTCCCATCGCTACATCACCATCGCCACGCATACTCATAGTAATCAGGTTTTCATAATTTTTATTTCGATTAAGACCTTCAAACCAAAATTTCTCCAGGTTGGTACTGTTTTTAACAAAATCCCAGTCCCCTATTTCCTGTTTGCGTTTTGTATATTCTTTTTGTGAGCGCATCATTGGTTCGTGATGAGAAGTCCCCATTACAATACCGTATTCATCGGCTAAAGCAGGACTAATCGGATCATCTTCGTTAAATGCGTTGCCCCACATCGCAGGCCATAGATAATTGGCTTTCAGGCGTAAAAGCAATTCAAACATATTTACATACATTTTAGAATTAACCCCGCCAAATTTAGCGTTAGACCAACCTGTAAAAGAAGGCGATTCATCATTGATAAAAATACCACGGTATTTTACTTTAGGTGATTCCTGCACGTACCGGCCTGCTTTTACAAATAATTGATTATTTTTTTTAGCAGGAACATCAGCCCAAAAATACCAGGGAGAAACGCCTATTTTTTCAGAAATATCATAGATTCCATAAATGGTTCCCCGTTTATCACTTCCGGCAACAACCAAATTACCATCTACGGTTTGAATGACAAAGGATTCCCATTGCCCCTTTATTTCTGAAACGTCTATTTTTTTATGGGCAATTAACTGGTCTATTATTTTGCTTTTACCTATTGTTCCAATTAAAATTGTTCCTTTTGCAGGATATGTCAATTTGTGGACAACTTCCGATTTAATTCCGGAAACTTTATGCACATCATCTGCAAAGTCGTTAGCGGCACGTATTACGCCTTTCCAGTCTGAATCATCCAGATAGATTGAAGCTGACCTTCCATTAGCAACAATAGCAAAAGCATTTTTTGATGTTTTATGTTCAATATATTGTGGTGGTGTTTTGTAATCTGTTTTATTGGCAGCTTTGACCAGAAATGGTTTAAACAGTATAATCCCCAAAATAAACAATATAGCTTTTAATTTATTAATATTCATTTTTTACGGTTTAGTTAATATGTGCAATAGTTAGGTTTCATTAGAGATTAAATGAGCGCATAAAAAGATTTGCATTGATGGTTTATCAAATGAGAAATGATTTTTATCTTTTAAAGTCGGTCCTCTGCTATCTTACACGAAGCCTGAATACAAATGAAATTTTCTGCCAGAATAGACTATTCATTTCAAATTTCATTAGCTTTTATTTCGTTTTTGATTAATATTTGATAAGCTGCTCTGTCCATGTAGGTCCGGTAATGTAAAACATCCCATCTTCGTATTTTACGGGTTCAATACCCATTTGTGGGGTAAGTTCCCATGGCTGGAAAGACTGGCTGTATGGATAAGGTCTCTTGTCATACATAAAATAGTGACAGGAATTCCATAAATTTCCGTCAGGTCCTATAAACAGTGCATTATGTCCGGTCTCCTGATAAGGGTCTTCGGTATCAGCAAAAGAAAGATTTTCATAACCACCTTCCTTCGCCATTTGTTCCCTATACTGTTTTTTCCGTGTTCCGAAAATAGGATCTGGCGAAGCAAGTTCCCACGGCCCGAGAGGACTTTTTGATTTGAGTAAAGCTACTTCATAACCACGTGTCCATGTTGAGAAAAACATAAAATAAGTTCCTTCTTTTTTAATGACAAAAGGACCTTCAATACCGCCAACCATCCAATCGGGCCATCCAGGCTGTTTTTTATCGAGAAACTTCACTAGCGGTGTAGTTAATTTCCCTGTTTTCAAATCGATTTTTGACTGAAAAAGTCCGTTGCCACTGCAATATAAATATACTTGCCCATCTTCATCCTCAAACAACGTAGCATCGTTATTATATTGAGGTGTAATTGGTCCATTCAACAATTTATAAGGGCCAGTAATTTTATCTGACGAAAAAAGCCAGACATTATGAGTAGCCATACCTTTCGGATCTTCTTTGGTTACTTCCCCACTGTTTACAGTCATGTAGAATTTACCCTTTATTTTATGAATTTCAGGAGCCCAGAATCTTCCATTATAGGGTGTATTTGGAGGCAATTTCTTAGCGTCAATTAAAAAAGAATGCTGTTTCCAGTTAAGCAGATCCTTTGAAACTAATAATCGAACTCCGTGATTATGTCCTTCCCAAACAGGATTTGACGTTCCCACGCAATACCAAGTATCACTTTCTTTGATAATAAAATGATCTCGCATTGAAATTGCAGAATCCCTTGTTATAGGATTAGTATAGCGAAATTGTTTTTGTAGAGAACTTTTTTGCTTATTATTTTGTGCAAAATTTATATGTGCAATAAAAAAACATAATGATGATATTAACGTTAGTTTAAATGTTTTCATGATTTATTTATATAGAAATTCATTTATTTAAATGAGTTTTGGATAACCGCTATTATAAAGAATTATAAAAAAACAGAAGGCTAAATTAAATTGAAAGCCTTGTATAATTTGTTTTAACCTTCATTTGAATAGTCTTGAATTGAAAATTTAACGATTCATTACTCTTACCCATTTAGCAAATATAAAAAAATAGAATTAAAAACAACCGGTTGCATTTTATATTTTACTTTTATAGTGTAATACAGATTTTCTTTATCCTGGATATAAAGTTATAGGTAAGGCGGATAACATTTAAAATTAAGCTTTATAAAAACTAATTGCTTAAATTCAAAATTCTTTTTTTACTGCATCTTTTTAGAAAACATTAAGAAAGCTTTGTTTGACAAATTAGTATATTTGGCCATCATTTAAGATTTCCAAACAAAAATAATTTTAGTTTTCGAATAAAACGATGAAAAATACTAAGTTCACGTGTATAATTTTACTATTTCTGCTACTCTTTATCGGGAGTACGGAATCTGGTAGATATAAAGCTGAACAAAATCTTAATGAAAACCTTTGCGAGCTTTCTATTGCTGATATTCCGCAGTTTTTATCTTCGGATTTACTGAATAAAGAAATCCATATTCATTATGCTGTAAAGAAGAAAATTAAGTTTCGTGCCACTACTTCAGAATACACCACATTAAGGTCTCCCTATTACAGCAATCTGATAAAATTCAGAAATTATAAGAAAAGCCTAATTTATGGTATTGCCTCTATATACCAAATCCAGCGCCATACTTATCTCCACCTCTATCAATTATTCTAGGTCATAGAATAAGATTCGCATTTTTATAAATACAATTTAACTCACCTCTCTTTTTGTATCTGTAGCCAGATGTAAAGAGCAAATTTTTGTTTATAAAACTGTACTATACAATCCGAAACGGCTCAAGCTATATTCGGAGCATTTCCATTTTTCTAAAACCAATTATAACTTCCCTGTAGCAATCTATAAGGGGAGAAAATCTATTTATATCATAAAAAAATAATCATGAACACCAAAAACAATTCATTTTTCATTGTAATATTATCGCTTTTTGTCCTGGTCTCGTGCGGCGATAAAGCCAGAAAGAACTCAGACAAAATAAAAACAGTTCCGGTCTATAAAATTACCTTAAAAGACACTATAGTTTCGAGCAAATTTGTTGCCGATGTGCAGGCAAAAAACAATGTAGAAATTCATGCCCGCATTCCGGGTTTACTGGATAAAGTGTACGTAAGTGAAGGTCAAAAAGTAAAAAAAGGACAAATACTTTTTAAAATTAGCGACCTGGAACTTCAGATTCAGCTTTTGAAGGCAGAAGCTGTTTATAAAAGTGCAAAAGCCGATCTAAGAATCGCAACTGTTGAGCTGGAGCAAGCCCAAACCCTTTTCAATAAAAAAGTAATTGCGGATAAAGAACTGGAATTATCCAAAGCAAAATACGAAGCAGCTTCTGCGAAAGTAGCACATGCTGTGGCAGAAAAAAAAGCGATTACACAGCAGATTAGTTTTACTACAATCTGCGCCCCTTTTAACGGAACTATTGACCGTATTCCGCTTAAAGAAGGAAGTTTAGTTGAAAACGGCTCATTATTGACCACTGTTTCTCAATTAGATGATGTTTATGCTTACTTCTCAATTCCGGAAAATACCTATTTCCAAATGATGGAAGACAAAACCTTAAACACACATGGTGATATCAAACTTATATTGCCAAACGGAATGGTCTATGGTCAAAAAGGAGAACTAAGAACTGCTGACGGGGAAATCGACAGACAGACAGGTTCTATTCAATACAAAGCAAAATTTCATAATCCGCAGGGATTTATCAAACACGGAACTTCTGGAAAACTGATTATCTCAGAACCCAAAACCAATGCAATTTTAATTCCGCAGAAAGCTGTTTTTTCTATTCAGGACAAACAATACGTTTTCCGCGTGAACAAAGATGGAGTAGTTAAAATGACAAATGTTACAATTGAAACCACTCTTGATGATGTTTACATCTTAAACGATGGACTAAAAAGTGATGACCTGATTGTACAGGAAGGTACGCAATCATTAAGAGACGGCGATAAAATCAACATGAAACAAATGTAGTTTTATTGATCTGTAAAACAGTTATTTAATTATTTATCTAAAAAATTTAAAATGATAGAGCTATTTATCAGAAGGAAGATATTGTCCTTAATCATCTCGGTTATGATAGTCCTTCTGGGATTGCTGGCGTTGTTTCAGCTTCCCATTACCCAATTCCCAGATATTGTACCACCGTCTGTAACCGTTACAGCAAAATATACAGGAGCAAATGCAGAGGTTTCCGCCAATGCTGTCGCCCTTCCGCTCGAAAGAGCCATAAACGGAGTTCCCGGAATGACGTATATGTCAACCGTAACTTCGAATGATGGTTTGACCTTAATTCAGGTTTTCTTTGAAGTAGGAACCGATCCCGATTTGGCTGCCGTAAACGTACAGAACAGGGTTACCACAATTCTGGATGAACTTCCGGAAGAGGTAATTCGTGCCGGAGTTACGACCGAGAAAGAGGTAAACAGTATGCTGATGTACCTGAACATTACAAGTACCGACAAAACTCAGGATGAGCAGTTTATCTTCAACTTTACAGACATTAATATTCTTCAGGAATTAAAGCGTATTGATGGTGTAGGACGTGCCGAAATTATGGGGCAAAAAGAATATTCGATGCGTGTCTGGCTGGATCCGGAAAAAATGCTTTCGTATAATATTTCGGCAAATGAAGTTATTAATTCGCTTCAAAAACAAAACATTTCTGCCGCTCCTGGTAAAGTTGGTGAAGGATCCGGACAAATGGACAATCAATTGCAATATGTAATTAAATACGGAGGGAAATTCTTTGAGCCAAATCAGTACGAAGAAATTCCGTTAAGGGCCAATTCAGACGGAACAATTTTAAGATTAAAAGATATTTCGAAAATTGAATTTGGTGCGATGAGTTACGGAATGGTTTCTAAAACCGATGGAAAACCTTCTGCATCCATCATGCTGAAACAGCGTCCGGGTTCCAATGCCTCTGAAGTAATTGCAAGTGTAAAAGAAAAAATGACCGAACTAAAAGGTTCATCTTTTCCTCCAGGAATGGAATTCAACATTGCTTATGATGTTTCACGTTTCCTTGATGCTTCTATTGACGAAGTATTAAAAACTTTGATTGAAGCATTTATTTTAGTAGCTTTTGTGGTTTTCCTTTTCCTTCAGGACTGGAGATCAACTTTAATTCCGGTTTTAGCGGTTCCTGTGGCGCTTATTGGTGCATTTACTTTTATGTCGATGATGGGATTCTCTATTAACTTATTGACGCTTTTCGCTTTAGTACTTTCCATCGGAATTGTAGTTGATAACGCGATTGTCGTTGTCGAAGCCGTCCACGTAAAAATCACCGAAGAACACATGTCACCAATGGACGCTACGATTAGCGCCATGAAAGAAATTACAGGTGCCGTTATCGCGATTACCATTGTAATGGCTGCGGTGTTTATTCCAGTTGCCTTCTTGAGCGGTCCCGTTGGCGTTTTCTACAGGCAGTTTTCTTTAACAATGGCAATCAGTATTGTAATTTCCGGAATTAATGCGCTTACGCTTACTCCTGCCCTTTGCGCCATTATGCTGAAACCACATGATCCAAATAAAGAGAAAAAATCACTTTTAGATCGTTTCTTCCACAGATTCAATAATTGGTTTGATTCTATTACGTTAAAATATATAAAAGTATTAGTGAAATTTGCTGATCGTAATACGGTTACAGTTGGTTTATTAGTATTGTTTTGTGTTTTAACTTGGGGAACGACAAAGTTTTTAGCATCAGGATTTATTCCGACGGAAGATCAAGGTATGGTTTACGTGAGCGTTACAACGCCACAAGGAGCAACTGTAGAACGTACTGAAAAAGCGTTGGATGAAGTAACCAAAATTGCGCAAGGAATTAAAGGTGTTGATAACGTGACTACTCTTGCCGGATACAGTATTGTAACTGAAATTGCCGGAGCTTCGTACGGAATGGGGATGATCAACCTGAAAGACTGGAGCGAACGTGATGTTTCGGTTACCGATTTTATGGCAGAATTGATAGAAAAAACAAAAAACATTACCGACGCACAAATCGAGATTTTTGCACCACCAACTGTTCCTGGTTTTGGTAATACGAGTGGTTTTGAGCTTCGTTTGCTGGATAAATCTGGAGGAAGTATCACCAATACAGATAAAGTAACGAAAGAATTCATCGCAGCATTAAATGCTTCTCCGGAAATTCAGAACTCATTCTCGAGTTTTGATGCCACTTTCCCACAATATTTAATTCATATTGATTATGATTTGGCTGCCAAAAAAGGAATTTCGGTTGACAATGCCATGAGCACTTTGCAGACGATGTTAGGTTCTTTTTATGCCACCAATTTTATCCGTTTCTCTCAAATGTATAAAGTTATGGTTCAGGCAAGTCCGCAATTCCGTCAAAATCCGGAAAGCATTTTGGATATGTATCTGAAGAATGAAGCTGGCGAAATGGTTCCGTTTTCTACTTTCATCAAATTAGAAAGAGTCTATGGGCCTGAAGTTTTAACGCGTTACAACATGTACATGTCGGCAATGATTAACGGAGAACCAGCTGAAGGTTACAGTTCTGGAGATGCCATTGCTGCCGTCGAAAGAATCGCCGCCGAAAAACTGCCAAGCCGTTTTGAACTAGAATGGTCCGGTATGACACGTGAAGAAATTCTTTCGGGTAACCAAACCATATACATTTTTGCGCTCTGTATACTTTTCGTATACTTATTATTAGCGGCTCAGTACGAAAGTTTATTGCTTCCGTTTCCGGTATTATTGAGCTTGCCTGTCGGGGTTTTCGGTTCTTACATTGCACTTGTAATGGTCGGATTAGACAATAACATTTATGCCCAGGTAGCACTCGTCATGCTGATTGGTCTGCTCGCCAAAAACGCCATTCTGATTGTTGAATTTGCTATGGCACAGAACAAACTCGGACGTGATATTGTCGAAGCTGCGATTGAAGGCGCCCGACTTCGTTTCCGTCCTATTTTGATGACTTCGTTTGCTTTTATTTCAGGATTGATTCCGTTGTGTATTGCTTCTGGCGCAGGTGCAATTGGTAATCGTTCCATTGGTACAGCAGCTGCAGGTGGAATGTTAATAGGAACTGTATTTGGTCTTTTAATAATTCCTGGACTTTATATACTTTTTGCAAAATTAGAAAAACGGATGAGTAAATCTTAGTATATAATTTTAAACACATAGAAACATAGAGTTTAGGAAACTTAAGAAGGCGTTTCACTTTTCTAAAATTCACATAGCTATGTGTTAGAAACTAGTTTCTTTTCATTTCCTTTTCGAAAAGAAAAATCTATGTTTCTATGTGTTAAAATAAAAATTTAGACAAAAGATTGAACAAATAAATTAAACAATGAAAGACCTATTAAATCAATATAAAAATGCTAACATGATAAGGACAACTAAAAGTGCCGTTTTTATAACGAGTATTTTACTTTTGACAGCTTGTGCTGCACCAAAAGTCAGCACTAAATTAGACGCTGCAAAACTTCCTGAAAATTTTGATACACAGCGAAAACAAGTGGCTAAGGCTGATTTTATTCCATTAAAAACAGAAACCTTTTTTAAAGATCCAAAATTAGAGGAATTACTTAAAAAAGTCATTGCCAAAAATCCGGATTATTTAATCATGCAGGAAAGAATTTTAATTGCCAATTCGCATTTAAAAGTAGCAAAACTGGCGCTTCTTCCCTCTTTAGATCTTGTAGCAGATGTTTCTGGAACGCATTTCGGAAAATATACCATGGAAGGCGTTGGAAACTTTGATACCAACTTTTCTCAGAATATCACCGAAAAACAAAAAATAAATGAAAAGCTTTCACCAAACTATTTTTTAGGCGGAAAAGTTTCATGGGAAGCTGATATCTGGGGAAAACTGAGCAATCGTAAAAAAGCGGCACAGCAAAGATATTTTGCTTCTCAACAAGGAATTCGTTTGCTGCAGACACGTCTTTTAGGAGATGTGGCCGACTTGTATTTCAAGCTGATTGCTTTAGATAAACAAGCTGCGATTTATGACAACAACTTAAAAACGCAGGAAAGAGCACTTGATATTGTTTCGGCACAAAGATCGGTTGGAAAAGCCACAGAACTTGCTGTACAGCAGTTTAATGCGCAAAACAATAACATTCATGCCGAAGCTTCTGAATTGAAACTGAGCATTGATCAGACTGAAAAAGCTTTATTAACTCTTTTAGGAGAATACGGCGGGAAAATTGACAGAAGCAACGATTTCTTATCTGGACATTTAGAGGTTTTAAACCAAAAATTCAGTGTGGATTCTATCATTCACAAAAGACCAGATGTTTCAGAGGCTTACTTCGAATTATTAGCCAGTAATGCAGATGCAAAATCGGCTCGTGCCGCCTTTTTCCCGACTGTAAATCTCGGAACTTATGCAGGTTTTAATTCGTTTTCTTTCAACACTCTTTTTGATGCAGGATCATTCGCATGGCAATTATTAGGCGGTTTGACAGCTCCGGTTTTCAACAAAGGCCAGATTAAACAGAATTTTTATGTTTCGAATAGAAGGCAGGAAATTTCGTTTCTTCAATATCAAAATACAGTTACAACAGCTTTTAATGAATTAAGTGCTTTATTGCACCGAAACGAGGCCTATGAAGATGTTTTGAAATACAAAATGAATGAAATTAATCATCTTGAAATTGCTGTAAATGTTTCAAATGATTTGTATCTGAGTGGTTATGCTAATTATCTGGAAATCATTAATGCTCAGCAAAATAAACTTCAGGCTGAACTTGACTTTGTGAACATTCAGTTAAAGAATGCGGAATCTCAGGTTTTATTGTATAAAGCCCTAGGAGGTGGAATCAATTGATTTACTTATTAAAGACTTTTATTAAGCCATACATTTTAATATACTGCCCCAAAAAGTTAAGACTATTTGGGGCAGTTTAAAATTTCAGGATTAGTTATAGATTAACAGCAGTTAGAAAAAAGGTATTTGAGCCGTTTGCTTATTTAATCCAATTCGCTATTAAAATTATTACAAAATCACATTTGACCAAGCAACTCCATAATCTTATTATAAATGGCCGTATTTTGATACACTCCTTTAAAATTATCAGCGCCGGGACCATACGCAAAAACAGGAACAGGTATAGCCGTGTGATCATTGGTACTGAAATTTCCATGAACATATCCTTTTTCAATATTTCCGTCAATTAAGGATAATCCGCCTGTTTCGTGATCAGCTGTGACAATCAGTAATGTTTCCAGATTTTTATCGACATATTCCATTGCTTTTCCAACTAACTGATCAAAATCAAGCATTTCGCGAACAACATATTCTACATTATTCTGGTGTCCCCCGTAATCAATCTGCGCACCTTCGGCCATAATAAAAAACGGATTTTTTGTTTTTGCAAAAGTATGAGTTGTTTTGATGAAGGATTTTACTAAAAAATCTCCTCTCCCATCTTTAACAGAAATTATTGCCGAATCATCTAAGACTACCATTTTATTATTTTTTATAGTATCCAGACTGCTGAATTTATCCGAAAAAGAATAGCCTTTTTCAATCAGCATTTTAGATAAATCTGTGCCGTCTTTTCTTGTTTTAAATTCTTTTACTCCCCCTCCAATTAAGATATCAGCCGGATTGCTTAAAAAATCATAAGCTATTGGTTCGTTGTAACTCCTTTCTGGCTGATGGGCGTAAAAAGCGGCCGGTGTTGCATCTGTAATATTTCCTGCAGAAATAATAGCCGTTTTAAAATTTTTCTTTGCTAACTGCTGCGTAATTGCCTCTAAAGGCTTTTCGTTTTCATCTACACTAATGAACCGGTTGTTTGTTTTACTTCCGGTTGCCATTGCAGTTGCTCCCGCAGCTGAATCTGTAATATAACTATCTGAAGATTTAGTAATTGAAAGTCCCTGTGTTGGAATATTAAAAAGACTTAACTGGCCTTTGTTAGCTGTATAACCGGCATAAATCTGGGCAAGCCCCATTCCGTCACCAATAAGAAGAATTACATTTTTTGGCTTGTTCTTAGTGAAAGCCTTTTGGTTTTTGGGGATATATGCGTTATGAAATACTGTATTCTGATAAAAGTTTGCTTTAATTTTAGTTATGAATCCGGCTAATTTGGCAACATCATCGGTAGCAATAAAATCCACTTTTAAATTCATCAGGGTCATCCAGGTATTGACATTATCCTGTGTGCCCCAAAATCTGATTTTTTTATTCAGATCATGTACTTTTTTAATTGCCGACTGCATTTTGTGCAGATCTGCCTGTGTCAGAACACCTTTGCCATTCCATAAAGTAATCTCTTTTAAGTCAGTACTGATCATTTCAATGCGCGACAACTCTTCAGCATTGTAATTTTCATTCAGTCTTCCGTCAAAATAAATAAATTGCGGATAATTCATCCACTGTGACTGTAAAGGTCTGTTTCCAGAAATAACAATTTTAATATTATTAGAAAGGATAGCCGGAAATGTATTTAACTGCTGCACTATTGCTTTTAAGGTTGCATCGGCATCAGATTTAACATCTATCATCAAAATCAAAGGTTTATTGTCAGGATAGGCTTTTCCTTCCAAGTCTTTTAATTTAGAAGAAAGCGGTTCAAAATATAAACTTTTGAGGGTGTTTTGCAGCTTAATTTCTTTTGAAGTATGAGCAACAAAAAGTTCGTCATTTACTAAAAAAACATCCGCTTCAATAACACCGGCTTCATTGGCATAGGCTTCATAAAAAGGCAATGCACCGGCATAATCATTGTGCGAATGAATATTAGAAGAATTGTATTCCTGCGCATTTGCAAACAGGAAGATTTGGAGGCAAAAAAGGGTTATTATTTTTTTCATCAAAATTGAAATTATTCATCACATGACCGTAGGTAACCATACGTAGAATTTTTATTATTTACTATCTGCAGCGCAATCTATTGGTTTTACTATTTATATTCTACAGCTGCAAACTCTGGGGGAAGTCTGCAGTGTAGAAATAAAAAAAATAAAAAAATAACACTAAACTAACGATTACCAGTCTGTACAGTCATTTGACTTCACTGGTTTTTTTTAAAATATTTTATAAAACTGTTTTGGAATGATTGGGGAAAAATTTACTCAGCAATAAAATGATTTATTTATTTTCACAGATACTTCACTTTTTTATTTCAGTAGTATAGATGACCTCGCCATTTTCATTGACAGCCTGTACATACAACGTGTCGGCTAAGACAGAAAACACCATAAAACCGTATTTTGAAACGGCAAGTTTACTAAAAGGCAAACGATCTATTGGAGTAACTTCTGAAGCAGATCCTGAAACGAAATAATGTGTCTTTCCTTCTGGAAGCATATGTTGTAAATCATGATCATGCCCTGCGATATAGGCGTCTACCTGATATTTGTCAAAAAGTGATTTGAGTGATTTTCGTACGGCTTTGGTATCGTAGCTTTCTCTCCTTTTCAGGGTCGCTGTAAACAACGGATGGTGTCCAACGACTAACTTCCATTTTACGGTTTTTGGAACATCAGTTAGCGTTTTGATTAACCATTTTTTTTGTGCAGTCGAATCTTTTGAAGTGAGATTTTTTGAATATTGTTCATTTTTGTAAAATTCAGGAATTAAGGCATTGGTATCTATAAAAGCAATCAGTACCTGCTGGTTAGCATCTCCGTTAATATTAAAAGTTTTGCTGTAATAACGGGCGGGCATATTCCAGCGGCGGCTTATTTTTGAATAAGCAACCTGTGCATCTGCATTTCCGGCATAATCATGGTTTCCTAATACCGGATACCAGTTCCAGTGCAATGAAAAGTCGGTATAAATATCTTCAAAAGAAGATTTCCATTGCGGATCATGTTCACTGGCTACTCCCACCGGATAAAAATTATCGCCAGTGGAAATTATAAAATCACGGTTTATGGCTGTTGCCGTTTTGCCCATTTGTTTTGCTACCGGAATCTGATGGTCTTCGCCAAATCTTCCCCAGTCTCCCATTACAATAAAGTTTAGCGCATTGGGGTATTTTTTTACACTATTATCTGTTGTCTGGGCAACAGCAAAATTCAAAGAGAGTGCGCAAATAAATAGCAGTAATCTGTTTTTTTGTAATACTTGCATTTTCATTTTCAATATTTTAAGATTGAAGGCTGTTAAAAAGTTACAGCCTTCAAAATATCATTTAACAGAATTAATATCCGTCATTTTGTACTAAATATCCAGGAACATTTGATGCACCGTCAATTGCTGTCTGAGGAATTGGAAACAATCTGTGTCTTACTTCAGTATCTGTTTTTTCAGTCCATTTATCTTCATAATGACCAAAACGAATCTGATTGGTTCTTCTTAAACCCTCCCAGTAAAACTCAAAACCGTATTCTCTGTATAAAATATCCAGGTTGATTGCCGGAAGCGCTGCCGGAATTGGAGCGCGGGCAGTTCTTGAAGTTCTTACTTTGTTCATATCAGCCAAAGCACCTGCATTATCTCCTTTTCTTAATTTAGCCTCAGCACGCATCATAAAAATTTCTGCATATCTAAGTAATACCATATCTACGCTGCTGTAATAATTTCCATCAGGAGAAGTGTGGCTGAATTGATATTTAGATACCCTATATCCGGCAGCATGCGCACTACCTTCTGCAGTAAAATCAACTTTCTCTGTAAGGTTAACATATCCATTTAAATCCGGACCGTTTCCTTTAATTTGCTTAACAGGGTATATTCTGTAACCACCATCACATTTAAAGAATGCTCCTTTATCATCTTTTCTTGCAGCCCATGGAATTCCTCTCATGATTCCTCTGTCAATTTCAAATTCTTCTGCTTTTACACAATAGTAATGATTTTGATCGTTTGATGGTGAAAGTCCGGTTAGGTCTTTCAAATGCTCTGGTACCTTAGCATTGTTTTTATAAAATCTTGAATCAGCATCAGCAGGATCTACAGAACCATAGGCACTTACCCATGTTTGGTAAAAATCTGATGTGATTGCCGGTCCGTCAGTTCCGTCTGCATTGATGGATTCCGGTCTTGGAAACATGGATCCCGGAATTGACCAATAAGCCCAACGATTGTTTTCATCTCTCAAAACACCACGCTGATCCAAGGCAAAAATTAATTCTTTGTTTGAGTTGTTATTATCATCAAATAAGTCAAAATATTCAGGAGACAGAGAAAATTTACCTGAGTTTATAATGTTGTCTGTATATTTAATGACCTTATCCATATCTGCTGTTGCAAACTGAGGCGTTCCATAAGGGTCACGATAAACGGCAGCATTTAGGTATAATCTTGAAAGAAGTCCCCAGACTGCAGCCTGCGTCATTCTTCCCGGTCCTTTATCATTATTTATAACATCTGCAACAGACAGTAACTCACTTTCGATATAAGCAACAGCATCTTGTCCACGGAGTATTTCGGAGATACTTGCTGATGACTCCTTTTTAAACACAAGTCCCCAACTGTCTAATGTCAGCATATTCAAATAAGCCCTAAGTGCTTTCATTTCATAAAGTGCTCCCTCTGCTTCTTTATTTCCCGCTGCTGCAAGAGGTGTTAAAACTTCAATGGCAGTTAATGTTCTGGAAATATTTATAGTAAGCTCATTCCAAGTCGTTGTAACCAAATCGTTGGTAGGTGTAGTGGTGTGCGCATGCACTGCCAAATATTTACCTCCGTCGAACCAGTCAGTCCCACCTCTGTAAGGTAAGATTCCTTCGTCACTGGCAATCAACTGTAATCCAAAATTATTAGTATGTATCCAGGTTGCTTTTAGTTGACCGTATGCTGGAGCAATTGAGCCGCTAATTGCTTCTGCTTGTCCAGTCCCGATTAAGTTTTCATCCAGTACTTTTTCTTCTAAATCAGTACAACTCCAGTTAAGCAATGTGCTCAATGCAAGAGCTGCTATTATTATTTTATTTTTCATGTTATGTTATTTTTGATTAAAATGCTGCATTTAGACCAAATGAAATGGTTCTACTTCTAGGATAGCTGAAATAATCAATTCCAAAAGACTGAATTTCGTTCACTGAAGTTCCGGTGTTTATTTCGGGATCATATCCAGTGTACTTTGTAATCACAAATAAGTTTTGTCCTGTTACTGACAAGCGTATGTTGTCCATTACATTATCCAGTCCAATCATTTTTGGACTCAAATTATAGCCTAGGGTTGCATTGTTTAATCGTAAGAAACTTCCATCTTCCAAATATCTCGTAGAAACCGTATTCGAATTAATAGTAGCTTCGTTTGAAAATTCTGTAGCTCTGTCTGTGGTGTTAAGAGACTTTGCAAGCTGGCCTCTGTTGAATGAAGTCATTGCAACGTGGTTGTAAATTTTATTTCCGCCAGCACCATTAAAATTAAATCCTAAGTCAAAATTCTTATACTTAAAATTCAGGTAAAAAGCGTAAATATAGTCCGGTATTGCGCTTCCTGCCACAATACGGTCATCATCCTTCATCTGTCCATCAGGATTTGTATCTTGATATTGGCTTCGGCCATCTGCACCGATTCCTGTGAATTTTTGAATGTAAAAAGAACCAATAGAGTAGCCATTTAGTGCTCCATTTATTGTTGCTCCTGACTGCCCTGATCCTTGAGCACCTCCTGTTGTTAATATTTTGTAAGGAGAATTCTCTACTTTGTTATCGGTAAATGCTATATTTCCGCCGATGCTGTAGGAGAAGTCTTTACTTTTATCACTACTGTAATCCAAAGCCAATTCAATACCGTTATTTTTGATTTCCATATTAGGAATGTTTGTCCAATATTTTGGTGCAGGCTGAATAGGATCTACAGGCTTTACTTCTAATAAAATATTATCTGAAACTTTGTTAAAATAGTCAACAGTACCTGATAATCTGTTATTGAACAAACTAAAATCTAAACCTATATTGGTTTGTGTTGAAACCTCCCATTGAATGTTCGGATTAGCCAAACGGGTAAAAACTGAGCCATAAGGATATCCAGCTAAATTTGTTGCAGAAGGGTCTAAAGGATAGGTATTGTTCCCTAAGTTACTTTCTGTATAACTTGCCTTTGTAATTTTAGAAGGAATCTCCTGAACACCAGTCTGACCCCAGCTCGCTCTTAGTTTAAGATTGTTAACAACTTCAGATTCTTTTAAAAAGTCTTCATTTGTGATATTCCATCCTAATGCAACAGATGGAAAGTAACCGTATCGGTTGTTTTTACCAAATTTAGAAGATCCGTCAGCACGCATAGTGGCTGTAAGTAAGTATTTATTTTCGTAACCGTAGTTTAATCTTCCGAAGAAAGACTGAAGTTCATTTTCTACTGCAGATGAACTATGACCTGTAGATTTGACAATTGTCTCTAACTGATTTTTTGGTTCTATACCATTGTCTGCAAATCCTTCAAAATTATAATTCTTTTGATTTACTTGTATTTTCTGGTAAGACTGCCCCGCTAAAACGGTAAAACTATGAGACTTTACACTAAAATTATAGGTCAAAGTATTTTCATACAAAACATTATTATTAGTAGTCATGATATTGTTCAAAGTACCTTTATTTTTATCAGCATACAGTGCGTATGGTATTTGTTGTATATCTCTTTCAGACACTGAATAGTCAACTCCAAGATTAAATTTATAAGTTAATCCTTTTATGAATTCGTAAGAAGGTGCAATATTCGCCAAAATACGATTGTTGTTTGTCTCATCAGAGTAAATCCTCTGATTGATTAAAGGATTAAAAACATTATTACTTAAATTAATATTTGGTTCTCCATTTACATATGGAGCATCAGTTGGATTCATTGTCAGCATACTACCTACAATATTACTGATATCCGGTCTTGAATTCTCAAGTTTTGTAGCCGTCATATTAAAAGCAACATTAAACTTATCGTTTAATGCCTTTTGATTTAAGTTCAAACGTCCAGAATAACGTTTTAAATCACTGTTTTTAAAAATTCCTTCCTGATTGTCTACACCTAATGATGCTGAATAAGTTGATTTATCTGTTCCTCCGCTCATCGATAAATTTAGGTTTTGAGTAACACCGGTTCTGGTTAATTCATCCTGCCAGTCAGTATTGGCTCCTCCGTCATACAATGTTCCATTTACAGCAACAACCTGTTTTCTAAATTCATCAGCACTGAATACATCAACTTTATTAGCCAATGTTGAAAATCCTGTAGTCATAGAAAGGTTAATTTTAGCATTACCTTTCGCACCTTTTTTAGTTGTAATTACAATTACCCCATTGGCAGCTCTCGAACCATAAATAGCAGCAGCAGATGCATCTTTAAGAATATCAATACTTTCGATATCCTGCGGATTAATGAAATTCAACGGATTTGAAGCCACACCATTATTCGTATTATCCAAAGCAAATCCATCCACAACATAAAGCGGTGTCGTTCCTGAACGTAAACTTCCAACTCCGCGGATAATAATATCCTGGTTAGCGCCCGGCTCACCACTAGCTGAAGTAACGTTTACACCGGCAACTTTACCCTGAAGCAATTGTCCTGTATTGGCTATTACCCCTTTATTGAAGTTTTCACTCTTTAGTGAAGAAATTGCTCCTGTAACATCAGATCTTTTCTGAGAACCATATCCTACCACTACTACTTCGTTTAAAGTACTAACTTCTTCTGTCATGGATACAGTTAATTTTTGAGTACCGGAATAGGCAACTTCTTTGGTTTTAAACCCAACATAAGAAAAAACTAAAATACCTTCATTTTGCTGTACTTTAATTTTAAAGTTTCCGTCAAAATCTGTAGTAACGGCTCCTTTTGGTTCTCCTTTAATATACACAGAGACTCCCGGAACAGGGTTCTTTTCAAGATCAGAAACGACAATTCCTGATACTGATTCCTGCGAATACGAATGTGACATACATCCTAAGGCAAGAATTAATAATGCATAAATTTTTTTCATTTAATTAAGTTATTTTATGTTTCGCCAAAAGTATTGGAACGATCTTGCCAACAGGAGGATTTTTGTTTTCTAAAAGCGGACTTTTGGTTCAAATTAGTGCATAATTAACAGCAAAAATGGGCATTATTGTTTCTTAACATTGGGCTAACTTTTTACAAATCCAGCCCTAACAATACTACTAAGCAGAATATTCTTTATACTCTTTCGGACTTTTACCAAAATATTTTTTGAAAGAGCGCCCAAAGTATTTTGGATCGTTATAACCGCACTCAAAACTCACTTCGGAGATATTTAATTTTTTCGTTTTTAGTAAAAATTCAGCTTTTTGTAATCGAAGTGACATTAACATATCAGAAGGTGACTGATTCAGGGTTTCTTTAAACAGGCGATAGCATTTAACTCTCGAAATTCCCAATTGATCTACAAGCATTTCTATATTAAATGAAGGGTTCTGTAATTCTTCTTTAATAATATCTAACGCTCTTTTTAAAAGTTTTTCATTTGAAGTAATATGATCACTGTCTTCTGTCAGGATTTCAAATATTTTTTCCTGCATTTTATATTCCCTGAAAGGCTCTTTATTTTGATTAATGAGACTGTCAATCTTCTTTCTGATAAAGGACGAACCCGCAGGTAATTTTATATGGGTTTCTATGCCCATTTCCAGTAACTGCTCATCCATTTCATAATTGATATGCTCAGAGATATAAATAATGGGAATTTTTATATTCGGTTTTTGTTTTAAAAAACTAATAAGTTCTTTCGTAAATGCTGCCTGATAGAAAACCAGAGCTGAAATATCTATTTGTTTTAGCACCGCATTCAAATTAGAAACAGAATTTTCAAAAATCAGGTTGTAGTTTTCGTTTTCCAATACCTGATTGGCCGCGGGATTATTATACGAGTCCCCAAAAACCAAAAGATACTTTTTATCAGAAGAAAAATAATCCTTATAATTAAAATTTTTCCATGAAATTGTTTCTTTTATACTCATTCCTGAATCAATAACTTCTACCGGAATGTGCAATGCTATTTGAAATTGTTCTTCTGAAGAAGGGATAAGTTCGCCTTTCAGGTCCTGCAATAAAACCTGTAAAGCGTTAAAATACGGACTGTAACTCAGAATGTTGTTCCAATTGTTTTTCAGTATAATACTATCTGAAGCAACTTTAATTTTCAATAAATTATCACTCAAAGCAATAACAACACGCAAGGCGCTGTTCTGATCCGAATATTTACAGAAATCATTAAAAAAATACTGTAATGACAATTTTAACCTTAGTACATCTGCTTCAGCGAAGAAAGTAGTATTTTCTATTTCGCAATTAAAATTTACATGATTTGCCTGCAGATCCTTTTTTAGTTTTTCAACATTGTTTTTTAAGACAGGAAAAAGATCAATGACTGTTTTTTTTATTGGGCCAAGATCTTTAATATGTTCAAGGTAATTCCATTCAGATATCAGGTTTACCAGTTTTCCTGATTGTAAAAGTAAAGCCTTTTGGAGTCCATTATCCTGCTTAAATGAACTGGAAATTTCAATTATTTTTGTTATTGGCTCCTGAAATTCGGCCAGCATATAGGTCTTGAACTTTTCAATTTCAAAATTCTGGTTTTTAAAATTGCTGTGAAGAATCAGAAGCTTTTCTTTCTGCTCTATTATTTCTCTGTTTTTCTGATCAAGTTCAGCATTAATTTCTTCAAGGTTTTTTTTCTGCTTTTCAATCACATCTGTACGTAATTTTACAAGTTCCTCAAGGTATTTTTGCTGGCTGAGGGTCATTTTATTTTTTAAATAAACGATGACCATACACACTAGCGCTATAAGTCCTGAGAACAGGATATAAAATAATACAGATTGGGAAAATGCTTCGGCAGCAATCCAGGATCCGCCATCTTTATCATTTTCAATAGCAAGTATTAAATTAGTAGATAGGCCCTGATTTGTGGTAGAATTTTGAAATTTTATGTGTTGTCCAAATGAATATGCTGTGGAAATGTAAAATAAAAATTGTGTCCGGATCATTAATTTGTTTTTTAACTCGCAAGGATACAACCGTAACTTTATTTAAACATAAACGGGATGTTAAGTTAAAGCAGATAGACTTTATGTTTTTGTTTGAAAAAGACAACTACCTATATAAAAAAAATGATAAAACCTGTAAGCCATTAAGATTTACAGCTTTTATTATTTCAGACATTCTGTTGAGCAGACAGATTATTCTTCATCTTTTATATCTTCATCCTCAGAAGCATCAAAATTAATTGTATTGTAAGCAGCTTCTGTCAGAATTGTATCTGCATCTTTTTCTTCTTCTAATGTCTGTTGTAATAAAGCTGCGGCTTCTTCTTCATTTAATGTCAAAGCAAATGCGGCAAGAGTACCGTAAGAGGCAATTTCATAATGTTCGATTTTTTGCGAAGCACTGATGATTCCTGCATCGCGAACCGCTCCTTCTTGTGTTTCCTCCATTATACTTTCACCCTCTTTTATCAGACCTTCCATGGCATCACATTTTTTTGCCGAGGCTTTTTCTCCTAAAATTTCAAAAACCTGCTCCAGTCTTTCAACTTGCCCTTCAGTAACGGTTAAGTGTTCATTTATAGCTGTAATAAGATTTTCTGAAGTAGCATTTTTAGCCATTTTTGGAAGTGCTTTTGTTAAAGCTTTCTCAGCCCAGTAAATATCTTTTAATGAATCTATAAATAATTCTCTTAATCCTTCTGCAGCATCAGATTTAGCTTTTATCGTTCTGCCTTTCGACTCGGTTTGTTTTGCAGGTGTTTTTTTTGTACTTGTTTTTTTTGTACTTGTTTTTTTTGTTTCTGTAGTTTTCATACTATTATTTTTTGATGATTAACAATTCCAAATTTAGAATTCAAACTCTCTTTCTTTTTACAGAATTTTACTCTTCGATTACAAAATATGCATTTGTAATTAATTGTTAATCACATAGATGTTTTTCTTTTAAAATTACAAATGGTTTTGTTGGCTGATCAATGTAACGATTTAGAACAAACTATGAACAATTCAGAACATTTATAGCCTGGAGATTAGTGAAACTCCTATATTTGAATATAAAACAATAGTTCATTTTTCTAAATTTGTTAATCGGTGAGATTTTATTACAGCATTTTTCTGAATTGTTTATGCTTTTTTTGTTTTGGACAAAATTCTTTTCAATCACTGAAAAAGGATCTTGAACACAAAATAGAGTATTCTGATTTCAAAAATGCATTAGCCATCATAAACAAGAATAGAGAATATTTTGGTGATTTAGAAAAAAATGAGCTCGATGTCATAAAAACAAAAATCCTGACAGAATTTGGCCTTTATGATGAGGCATTTAAACTTTCTCAAAATCTTTTAACTAATTCTGAAATTACAGAAGAGCAAAAACTAAAAATTCATGTCGAAAGGGCGCTCATTTATGAAATTAATGATGCTGGCAAATCCTGTTTGTCAGAATTAAAAAAAGCAGAAGAAATACTTTTAAAACACCCTGAATTTAAACTTAAAAACTACACCAATTTCCTTATCCGAAAATCTTCTTATTACAGGGTCAATGGTTTTTCGAAAAAAGCATACATACTTGCACTTCAGGCAAAAAAATATGCTGAATCTATCAACGACAAAGTAAACATGCCTGTTGTAGAACTCATCTTAGGACTTGGTAACCGAAAAAAAAATCCTGAAGCAGAATTAATGCATTACAATCGGGCACTTTATCTCTATAAAAAGCTTAATCATTATGAGGCGGTTATTTCAATGTATTCGAATTTGGGTCGTTTTTATTTTCTACGAAATGATTATAAAATAGCTACTATCTATATAGATTCTGCTATTGCAATTTCATCAAAATCAAATGTTTTAGATTATAAAGCCAATGTTTTTAAAACCAAGAGCGAAATTCTCGAAAAGCAAAACAATGCTGATTCAGCTTTGTATTATTACAAAATTGCTGCAGAATTATACAAAAAATATAATGGTGAACAACGGGACGTTAAAGTCAAAGAACTTGAAACAGCATATAATTTTGCTAAAGAGAAGTCTGAAAAGCAATTGCTTCAAAAAGACATCAGAAGTACAAGAATACTAAATACAACGCTTTTTATTTCGATTCTTTTTTTAGCTTTTTTTACCTGGAAGATCAAGAAAAATGAAAGAAAAATTGAAATCCAGAAACAAAAAATATCTGAAAACAATGTTACTTTAAAAGCTAATGTTGAAGAGAAACAATTTCTTGTCCAGGAATTGAATCACCGCGTAAAAAATAACCTTGCAGTGATTTTAAGTCTGATTGATTTCCAGAAAGATCAGTCAAAAAATAAAAATTACAAAACAATATTTGACGATCTGTACCAGCGTATTAAAACAATAACTATTGCTCACGAATTTTATTCGTATAGTGTGAATCATAAAGATAACGATCTGATTGAAGCATCAGATTACATCAATAAAATCATTGAATCCCATCAAAACAGTGCGTTAAGAGCGTTCAGTTATAGTAATGATATCCAACTGGTTTATTTTAATGTTGATAAAATTCTCTCTCTTGGATTGCTCATAAACGAATTAGTTACAAATTCTATAAAACATGCTCAATCAGGACATGAACATCTTGTTATACATCTTGAGCTTGTAAAAACAAACAATGAAATTGAATTAAACTATTCAGATAACGGAGCAGTTTTCTGTTTTGAGAACAACCACAACTCTTTAGGGCTTTTAATTATTGAAGGAATGGTGAAACAGTTAAAAGGAAATTATACAAGAGAAAATGCAAACTATAAAATAGTATTTCCCCATGTCAGAGCATAAAAACAGGATATTAATTGTAGAAGACGAAGTTTTAATAGCATTCTCATTGAAGAAAATGCTGGATAAAGATTTCATTTCTGAAATTGCCCATGACTTTGAAGAAGCCAAAATACTCCTCTCGCATAAACCTTTTGATCTTGTGCTGATTGATATTTCGCTTTCCGGAGACAAAACAGGTCTTGATTTAGCAAATTTTATTAATAACAATATTTCTCTTCCTTTCATTTTCACCACAGCACTGACTGATCCGGAGACTTTAGGAAAAATTACAAATCTGAGGCCTTCGGCTTATCTTTCTAAACCAGTAGATAGTGTGAACCTGATTACTGCGATAAAGCTTGCTTTGGCAAATGAGGATATAATTTTTAAAATTGAGATAGGAAAACAAATCTATTATTTTCAGTCTAAAGAGTTCCTTTTTGCCGAAGCAGATCATGTGTATGTTGAAATACATTTAAAATCAGGTAAAAATCAGATTTTAAGAACAACAATGACCTATCTGGAAGAGATTTTTCCGTCCAAACATTTCAAAAGAATTAACCGCAGTGTTGCTGTTAATCCATACCATATCTCAAAAATTGTGAATGATAAATTATTCATTGAAGACAGGATTTTTAAAATTTCTAAAAAATTTTGATTGTGTTTTAGAACAAAAAAAAGGTGTTTCAGAACATTTTTCTGTTATCTGGATTAAAAGTTATTAGTTTTAAACTTACAAATAAAACTAAAAATATATAACCATGAATTATTTTTCAGAAAATTGGATGAGTTATCTTGATGATAATAAAAAACTTACGGAACTTACCATTCCTGGAACACATGATACTTGTGCTTACCGCGTTAATGGTTTTGCTCAATGTCAAACGATGAATCTTGAAACTCAGTTTAAAAGCGGAGTGCGATTCTGGGATATTAGATTAAAAATAAAAAAAGGGAAAATTTATGCATATCATGGTATTAAAGGTTTGGACATTACTTTTCAAAATATACTGGAATCAAGTACAATATTGATACAACAATTTCCATCTGAATGTATTGTCATGTCTATTTCACACGAGCAAAATGAAAATAATAAGGAATTATATAACAAACTTTGGCCAATTATTAAAGACTTAGACCATTGGTACAAAGAAGACCGGATTCCAAAAATTTCTGAAGTACGTGGAAAAATTGTTCTTTTTCGTCGCTTTAGAGCAGAAGCCAAATTATCATTTCCTGTAGGAATTAATGCTTATGGTTATGATGGTGATGATGTTAGTAAATGGCCTAAAGACAGAATAAGTAATTTTGAAATTGATGGAATAAATTTTTATGTTCAGGATAGATTTGATGATTGGAAAGGAAGAGAGGATATTGAAAATAAATTTAAAGAGGCCGTAAAACCAACATTAGAAAAGGCATCTTCATCATTACCAAATACTCTTTTTATAAACTTCACAAGTGGAACTAGCGGTAACTTATTATGGGAGAATCCAAAAGATATTGCAGAAATTGTAAATCCGCTGTTTTTTGAATATTTATTCTGCAAACAAAAAACACGTTATGGAATCATTCCAATGGATTTTCCTGAAACTACATTAATTAAACGCCTTTTTTCCTGCAATCCTTTTAATTTTCCTTCCATTAAACCAGGTAATATTTATGAAATCAGATCAAGATTAGATTTAGATAAATGTCTGGATGTAAGTGGGAATATTAAAACAGATGGTACACAGGTTATTGTTCATACAGCAAATAATCAGTCTAATCAGCTTTGGAAATTAGCAGATGCAGGTGATGGATATTTCTACATTCATACGCTTACCCAAAATGCAACTGATTCTGTTCTGGATGTAGCAGGAAATACAGATGCTAACGGAACAAATATTATTATACAAAAGCAAAACAATGGTAATAATCAAAAATGGAAAATAGCTAAACTCAATAATGGCTATTTTACTTTAGAACCTAAAAACGCCCCTAATTCTTTGCTTGATTTATTTGAAGCAAAAACTGAAGATGGCTCCCCGGTGAAAATTTTCGCAAAATCCAATGATGATTGGGCAGAACAATGGGCATTAATACCAATTAAATAAATGCATTTCATGAAAAAAAATACTTATTTACTAGTCGTATTTTTCACTTTTTGTTTTATGAAAATATACGCACAACCAGTCGTTAATGCTATAAGCAATCAAACAATTTGTAATGGATCTTCAGTAAGTGCAATTAATTTTAGTAGTGCTGCTAATGTTGGCTTGCTTTGCGGAGAGGCAAATGAAGGCAGTAATCTAACCCTAACTGCTCCATTTGGTGCTATATTTACTAATTTATATTTTGCCAGTTATGGAAATCCTACAGGTAACTGTGGTAATTTTTTTCGAGGTTTCTGCCATTCAGCAAATAGTGAAAGCGTAGTAGAAGCGGCTGCCATAGGAAAAAATTCATTTAGTCTTGCTGCTTCGAATGACAATTTTGGAGACTCTTGTAATGGTGTAGCAAAAAAACTAATGGTACAGTTGCTTTATACCCCCCCTCCTGTTACCTATAACTGGACTAACGACAATACATCTATTGGTCTTGCTGCATCTGGTACAGGTAACATCCCTTCTTTTACAGGCACTAATAATAGTAATGTACCAGTTACGGCTACCATAACAGTTACACCAACTTATGGAGGCCCTTCTGGTGAAGGTACTCCTAAAACATTTACCATTACTGTAAATCCTTCACCTAAGATTGTGAATCAACCTGTCTCGAGTATAGTTTGTGGTGGCGAAAGCATCTCTTTTACTGCTAATGTAAGTAATGCAACAAATTATCAGTGGCAGGTATACATGGGTGGATCAGCTTACATTAATATATCGAACGTCGCACCATATTCAGGAGCAAATACACCAAACTTGACTATTAGCGATACTTCAACATTAAGTACTGATTATATATATAGATTAGTAGCTTCAGGAAATTGTGGCTCACAAGTGATTACTAATCTTGTATCATTTGCCAGAAGAATTAGTTTTATTATGTCTTATAGAAATGTTAGTTGCAATGGAGAATCTGACTCAGCCATAAATTTAACTCCAATGGGAGGAACCGCTCCATATACAACCATCTGGAATGACGGTATAACTACTGAAGACAGGGTGAATCTTGGCGCAGGTACTTATGAGGTAAAAATAATGGATGCTAATGGCTGCACCAGATTTGCTTCAGCCACTATTACACAACCAAATGTAGTTAACTCTCCAACAGGCGTTCCTCAACAAAGTTTTAACGTCGGAGATAATTTAGGGGCATTAGCTGTAAATGGACAAAATATTAAATGGTATGCCACAGCTCAGGATGCAGCCAATTATGCTAATCAGTTACCTTTAAATACTTTAATCATAAATAATACAACGTACTATGCAACCCAATCTATTGGTGGTTGTGAATCTCCTGCTTCTTTGGCTGTTAAAGCCTATAATCCTCTTTTGTCTGTTGATGATAATGTAAAAGCTGATATCACATTAATGCTGTATCCAAATCCTGTAAAAGATGTTTTGCATCTTAATACTGAAACTGAAGTTGATAAAATAGTTGTTTTTGCCTTAAATGGAAAGAAGCTACTTGAAAAAACATTAAACGGAGGTCGTGAAATAAATGTTCAGTCTTTGGTCAAAGGAGTTTACCTAATCCAGGTCTTTACTGAAGATGAAAAAATAAAAACACTTAAATTTATTAAAGATTAAAAGTAGATTTATTTATATACAAAAAGGCTCTGTCAATTTCTGACAGGGCTTATTTTGTTAATATCATGATCTGACAGAAGACAATTTTCAATAGTGCTAACACTTATAAATACTGTTTTTTATATCAAAAATAAATAAGTTTCTGAAAATCAATATTTTATTTAGTAATTTTGATTTGCTCCACTACTGTATAAGCCAACCTGCTTATTTTAAAAAAATAGTATCAATTTAATTCAGCTACAATGGCAACAGTACCTCCGGACAAAAAGAATAACTACGAAAAATTATTTGCTTCCTGTATCATAAGAGAAAGTAAATACCCTGAAATTGACAAAATGATAGCTAAAATGGTTTTGAACAAAGCCAGATATGAATCTGTGGGTGACCGATTAAATATCCCGTGGTTTGTCATTGCAATTATACATGGTATGGAGGCTAGTTTAAAATTTGATATCCATTTGCATAATGGTGACCCTCTTAAAGAGCGTACAGTGCAAGTTCCTATAGGGCGTCCAAAAATAGGAAACCCGCCATTTACATGGGAAGAAAGCGCTAAAGATGCTTTAATCTATGACAAACTTAATATATGGACAGACTGGAGCATTGCCGGAATTCTTTATAAACTTGAATTGTATAATGGATTAGGTTATTACCGACAAGGTATTAATTCGCCTTATTTGTGGAGCTATTCTAATCATTATACAAAAGGAAAATATGTTCAGGATGGACGATATGATCCTACTGCTATTTCTAAGCAGTGCGGTGCTGCGGTATTGTTACGTCGTATGAGCGAACAAAAGCTCATAATGTTGCCAAATGGGAACTTACTCGAACAAATCATTGCATTGGGAAATAAAACACTATACTACTCCGGTACAGTTACCAATGAAGCTAAAGAATTACAAACCCTGCTGAATAAGGCTGGCAGTATACTTAGGGTTGATGGTAAGGCAGGTGAAAGAACTTCTACAGAATATTTTAAGTTCAGTAACAATTATCTAAAAGGAGATCCAAGAGAAGTCTAAATATGAAACAGAATTAAAAGCTATCCTCTGGATAAAGTTTATTCATTATAATATTCAGGCAAAAAAAGTTACAAATCATTCTGATTTAATGAAACTATTTCAATCTGTTGTAGTTCCTGTCAATCAGTCAATTTTTTGAAAACAGATATTTAGAAATTATTTAGGAACTAAAAAATCGTACCTATCTGATTATTAATCATAAGGGGATTTTATAACTTTTCAAAATGATTATATAAGTAAACCTGTCATATTTCAGATAATTTTATGAAAATTTAAAACTTACGAGATATGAACACAAATAACCAAAATCCGAAAAAAACTAAAAACGGTAGTTCCGATCACCGTGTAGACACAAGAAAACATCAGTATAAAGATCATGATGAAGTCTTAACAAACGATAAAAATTATGATCCCGAAACTCAAAAGTTTAAAGGTGAAGAACCTGAGTTTGACGATAAACTGAATAATGAAGAAAAAAAATAAAAATTAAAACGTCTCAATAACAATATTTTGAGGCGTTTTTTAATTTCTGTGAAATCCAGTTGTAAATTATATGCGCATTATTTGCTAAATTAGATGTATGAAAACAAAACCAGATGTAATTATCATTGGCGGCGGTCTTGCCGGTTTGACAGCAGCTATACATCTTTCAAAAAAAGGATTAAAGGTAATCTTAATCGAAAAATCAGAGTATCCGCGGCATAAGGTATGCGGAGAGTATATTTCTAATGAAGTCGTCCCCTATTTTCTTTGGCTTGATATAGATATTTTACAATCGAATCCCCAACAAATTTCGTCTTTTGAATTTACAACTCAAAATGGCAAAATTGCCCAAACAAAACTTCCTCTTGGCGGATTTGGTATTAGCCGATACAGGCTGGATACTATTTTATATGAAAAAGCAGTATCAAATGGATGCATTATTGTAAAAGAAACAGTTACAGGTATTTCTTTTGAAAATGATGAATTTTCAGTTACAACTTCCAGTAAAATCTTCCATTGCAAATTAGTATTAGGTGCGTTTGGAAAACGTTCTAATGTTGATCAGTTCTTAGGGCGGGATTTTATAAGTAAAAAATCCCCTTGGCTTGCAGTGAAGGCTCATTATTCAGGCATCAGTCCTAACAATCAGGTAGCACTTCATAATTTTAATGGAGGTTACTGTGGTGTTTCAAAGGTGGAAAATGACATTATAAATATCTGCTATCTTGCAGATTATACTTCTTTTAAAAAATATAAAAACATAGAAGAGTATCAAAAAAACGTCCTTTATAAAAACAAACAGCTTAAATCTGTTTTTGAAAACAGTACACTCTTGTTTGATAAGCCTCTCACTATCAGCCAGATTTCTTTTGATAAAAAACGGCCAGTAGAAGACCATGTTTTGATGATTGGCGATGCTGCCGGGCTTATCCATCCAATGTGCGGTAATGGTATGGCGATGGCGATACACAGTGCAAAAATAGCATCAGAATTAATATTTGAATATCATACAGGAACAATAACTTCAAGAGCTATTTTAGAAAAAAAATATGCAGTACAATGGCAGAAAAATTTTGGAAGAAGATTAGCAATGGGAAGGATTTTGGCAAGTGTCTTAACCAATAAAACAATAACAAACATATTTGTGTCGGTCGTTGCCTCAATGCCAGCATTATTATCCCAAATAATCAAACAGACACATGGTAAACCAATAGCAGTTAAATGGCAATAAACACAAAGTACAGAACACAGGAAGCCGAAATAATGGACGATTTTTCACTTCAGGGAAGAGAACTCCGTGCTGCTCTTGATCAGATTGCCCGTATTAATCAATTGCTTGGAGGCAATCAGGTTACACTTCACGGAATAAAAAAAATAATAAAAAAAGTTAATGTTTCCCAGACAATCGTAATTGCTGATGTAGGCTGCGGTAACGGTGATATGCTGAGAATGCTGGCCGATTATGGATTAAAAAACAATCTTAAATTTAAGCTCATCGGGATTGATGCCAATGCTTTTACTGTAAATTATGCCCAAACATTATCTAATGATTACTCCAATATTGAGTATTTGTGTCTGGACATTTTTAGCGATGAATTTTCTACAATTAACTATGATATTGTGTTATGCACCCTCACGCTGCACCATTTTACGAATGAACAAATATTAAATATAATTACTACCTTTAATAATAACGCAGGCATTGGTATTGTTATCAATGATTTGCATCGCAGTAAACTGGCTTACAGGCTTTTTAAATTGATTTGTATCGTTTTTAGTCTGGGTAAAATGTCGCGTGAAGATGGTCTGATATCTATTTTAAGAGGATTTCGAAAAAATGAACTGGAAGAGTTTTCAAAAAAACTGAATTTAAAAAACTATACTATAAATTGGAAATGGGCTTTCCGCTACCAATGGATAATTACAAAAATATGAGTGTCAAAATAATAACTGTTGTTAAACAACTCCCGCAATATTCAAGAACAACAGAAGAAATACTTCCGCTTTTGGATGGCTGGCTGACGGGTCAGGAAGAACGTTTTATAAAAAAAGTAAAAAAAATATTTGAAGGTGCTGCGGTAAGCAAACGGTATTCAATAATGGATCCGCTGGAGGTTTTTACAGCTACCTCTTTTGAGGATAAAAATGATATTTACAGTCGGGAAATGATTGTTTTGGGCGAAAAAGTTTTAGAAAAAGCGCTCGCTAAGGCAAGCTGGGATCCGAAAAGTGTTGACTATATTATAACTGTAAGCTGCACTGGTATCATGATTCCTTCTTTAGATGCGTATCTGATCAATAAGATGAATCTCAGGCAGGACATCGTGCGTTTACCTGTTACAGAAATGGGTTGTGCTGCAGGAATTTCTGGTATTATATATGCCAAAAACTTTCTGAAGGCTAATCCGGGAAAACGTGCTGTAGTGATAGCGGCTGAGTCGCCTACTGCAACATTTCAGCTTAATGATTTTTCGATGCCCAATATTGTAAGTGCTGCTATTTTTGGGGATGGCGTGGCTTGCTGTCTTTTATCATCGTGCGAAGAAGATAATGGTCCTGAAATACTGGATGAGCAAATGTATCATTTTTATGATGCGGAACATATGATGGGGTTTAAACTTACCAATACAGGTTTGCAAATGGTATTGGATATTGAAGTCCCGGATACGATTGCGGCTCACTTTGGTGATATTATTCATCCGTTTCTGAGGAAAAATGATTTAGAAATAAAAGATATTGACCATATGATATTTCATCCCGGAGGAAAAAAAATTGTCAATACAGTTGAATCTCTTTTTGCAGACCTGGATAAAAATATTGATGACACAAAAGAAGTATTAAAACAATACGGAAACATGTCGAGCGCTACTGTTCTTTATGTTTTGGAAAGAATTATGAATAGTAATCCAAAACCCGGAGAAAAAGGACTAATGCTTAGCTTTGGTCCTGGATTTTCTGCTCAAAGAGTATTGTTGCAATGGTAAAATTATCAGATAAAATAAAATGATGAACCTGAACGAAATTATAGAAAAATTACCTTACACAGAACCTTTTCTGTTTGTAGATGAACTGCTTCATGTCGATGAAAACAGCATTTCAGGAAATTATACTTTTAAAGAAGACCTGGATTTTTATAAAGGTCATTTTAAAGGAAATCCTGTAACGCCTGGTGTAATCCTGACAGAAACCATGGCTCAGATAGGCATGGTTTGCCTTGGAATCTATCTGTTAGGTGATGCCTTTAACAAGGAAACAGTCATTGCTTTCACTTCTGCCGATATGCAGTTTTTAAAAGCTGTATATCCTAATGAAAAAATTACGGTAACGGCTCAAAAAACATTTTTCAGGTTTGGAAAATTAAAATGTGAGGCAGTAATGAAAAACGAAGCCGGACTGGAAGTCTGCAAAGGAATCTTGGCCGGAATGATAACGACAAAATTATGAGTAAACGGGTTGTAATAACAGGTCTTGGTGTAGCAGCTCCAAATGGTGTTGGAATTCCTGCGTTTACCTCTGCCATTAAAAATGGATTATCGGGTATAAGACATGATGCGCAATTGCAAGAACTACAATTTTCCTGTCAGATTGCAGGTAAGCCTGAAATAACCGAAAAACTCAAATCACAATATTTTACCGATCTGGAAATGCGTGGGTTTAATAGTACAGGTATTTTGTACGGTGTTATTGCAGGTATGGAAGCGTGGAAAAATGCAGGATTACCAATGGAAATTAATAACGAACCGGATTGGGACAGCGGAACTATTTTTGGATCCGGAACTTCGGGGATTGATAAATTTCGCGAAAGCATTTATAAAATAGACGAATTGCAGACCCGAAAATTAGGAAGTACCGTCGTCGCTCAGACTATGAACAGTGGCATAAGTGCTTATCTTGGAGGCAAACTCGGTTTAGGGAATCAGGTTACCACAAATTCATCAGCCTGCTCAACCGGAACCGAAGCGATAATTATGGCGTATGACCGAATAAAATCAGGACAGGCAAAACGCATATTAGCAGGAAGTACAGGAGACAGCGGCCCGTATATTTGGGCTGGTTTTGATGCGCTTCGGGTATGCAGCTCAAAATATAATGAGAATCCTGAACTTGGCTCCCGCCCTATGAGCGCATCCGCGGCAGGATTTGTCCCAGGAAGCGGTGCCGGAGCGTTGCTTATTGAAGATTTAGATACAGCTTTAGAACGTGGTGCTACTATTTATGCAGAAATTTTAGGTGGGAATGTAAATTCAGGTGGCCAGCGTGGAAACGGAAGTATGACGGCTCCAAACAGCACTGCAGTACAGCGATGCATTACAGATGCGATTCATAATTCTGGTATTTCACCTGCAGATGTTGATGCTATAAATGGTCATCTTACGGCCACTACAAAAGACAGTCTTGAAATAGAAAACTGGACCAAAGCACTAAACCGAAAAGGAGATAATTTTCCGTATATAAACTCCCTAAAAAGCATGACCGGCCATTGTCTAAGTGCTGCCGGGAGTATTGAAAGTGTAGCTTCAGTTATACAGCTTTATGAAGGTTTTTTATTTGGAAATACCAATTGTGAAGATCTTCATTCAGAAATAGCAGCACTTATTGATCCTTCTAAAGTACCATTTAAAACTTTTAATATCGATCTGAATATTATTGCCAAAGCCAGTTTTGGTTTTGGAGATGTAAATGCCTGTGTATTATTAAAAAAATATAAAAACTAATATGAATAAAGAAGAACTTATTGCCAAATTAAAAGTTATTATCAAGCCTTATACAGCTAATAATGAAGCTTATGATAATCTTACTGAGAATACAGATTTTATAAAAGATCTCGAAATCAATTCGGCTAATCTGGTCGATATTGTACTTGATATTGAAGAAAATTTCGACGTTGTCATTGATAATACAGACATGGAAAGAATGTTGGATGTGAAAACGGCAGTCGAAATAATTGAAACTAAATTAGCGGCAAAATGATTGGCAATGACGTGATAGACATACAACAGTCACGTCAGGAAAGCAACTGGCAGCGGAAAGGATTTTTGGAAAAACTGTTCACCGCAGAAGAACAGTTTTTTATACAACAGGATTCTAATCCGGAAATTATGGTATGGCTGTTTTGGAGTATGAAAGAAGCGGCATATAAAATCTATAACCGTAAGACAAAACTAAGAGAATATATTCCTAAAAAACTAATTTGTGAAATTGTATCCCTCGACAACAATTGTATCAGAGGTCAGGTAAGCTGTGGCGAAAATATTTATCATACAAAAACCGCAATTTCAGATGATAGTATACATACGATTGCGGTCAGCTGTTTTAGTAACTTAAATAAAGTATTTGAAATTGATAAAACTCAAATATTTAAAGATCAATATGGAATTCCTTATTTAAGTAATGGTGGTAAATCAACTAAAGATGTGTCAGTTAGCAATCATGGCAGATTTGAAAAAATAGTTACTATTATTTAAAGTTGCTGTAATTTAATTATTACTTTTAAATAAAAATGCTTTTTGTAATTGTATAGAAACTAAAAAAATGCTTGAGAATTTTCCTTTTTATCTAGGCCTGCTAATCGTCATTTTATTACTGATTATGCTGGCTAATAAAATAAAAGTAGCATATCCAATTTTATTGGTATTAGCCGGATTGGCGATCAGTTTTATTCCGGGTGTGCCTCTTATAAAGATAGATCCCGAACTCATTTTTTTTATTTTTTTGCCCCCTTTATTATATGAAGCGGCATGGACGGTTTCGTGGAAAGAAATGTGGCGCTGGAGGAGAATTATTACAAGTTTTGCTTTTGTAGTGGTGTTTCTGTCAGCACTTTCAGTAGCGTTAGTTGCCAATTATTTTATTCCTGGATTTTCAATGGCATTGGGTTTTGTTTTGGGTGGAATCGTATCTCCTCCTGACGCCGTAAGTGCAGGTGCTATATTGAAATTTGTCAAAGTACCAAAAACCTTATCCTCTATTTTAGAAGGTGAAAGTTTATTGAATGACGCTTCTTCTTTGATAATTTTCAGATTCGCAATGATTGCTGTGGCAACAGAACAATTTATATTTTCTAAAGCAGCGACAACTTTTAGCTGGATGATTATTGGCGGTGTGTCAATTGGTCTGTTTATTGGATGGCTTTTTATGAAGGCGCATAAATATTTGCCTACAGATGCTAATTCTGATATCGTTTTATCTTTACTGACACCTTACATTATATATCTGGCTGCTGAAGAAGTACACTGTTCAGGTGTTTTGGCTGTAGTAAGCGGAGGTTTGCTTTTATCTAACAACAGACACCGTTTTCTTAACAGTAAATCCCGCCTTCGTGGTGTGAATGTTTGGGAAAGTTTCTGTTTTATTCTGAACGGATTCGTTTTCATGCTTATCGGATTAGATTTGCCCCAGATTACAAATGGCCTTGAAGAAGTCAGCCTGCCTTCAGCAATTGGTTATGGTGTATTAATAACACTGGTTTTGATCGTGAGTCGTATACTTTCTTCATATGGTGCTGTTGTCGTGACTTTAATTGCCCGCAACTTTATTACCGTAGCTGACACAAGAAATCCGGGCTTAAAAGCACCTTTTATACTTGGATGGAGCGGAATGAGAGGTGTTGTTTCATTAGCAGCGGCGTTATCGATACCTGTTTATCTGAATAATGGTAATGGTTTTCCACAGCGAAACCTGATCTTGTTTATCACCTTCATTGTAATTCTTTTGACTTTATTAATTCAGGGATTGACATTGCCTTATTTTATTAAAAAAATAAAGCTTACAGATATTTACGATCCGACACCCCGCGATGAAGCTTACAATCAATTGCAACAAGAATTAGCCCAATATGCGCTGCATTATTTAAAAACGAATTACAACGATCAGTTAGACTCTAATACTCCTTTGAATTATCTTATAAAGAGATGGGAACAGCACAGTAATGGAATTGATGATGAATCTATTGGCACTGATCTCAAGGTTATTTACCTCGATTTGCTGCACAAACAGAGAGAATGGCTAGTGAATAAAAACAAAGAGGATCAGACTTTAGACGAATCAATAATTAGGCGGCAAATGCATTATCTGGATATTGAAGAAGAAAAATTAAGATACATTTGAGTTTGAATTAACTTTGTAAAGTTCAGTGTAAGATTCAAATGTATCTATATCAGCTATATTATCTTGCGTAATAACTTCCCTAACCTCACTTTTATTTCTGTTGATAATTTGCTTAGCTCCTTCATCATTCGACAATGTGAGAAGTTCTGAGAAAAATTTTGCAGGAAAAAGAACGGGAACTCCTCGGTAATCTTCTTTTCTGCTTATGATAATAGCTTCTTTTTCTTTTTTATGAAGTGCTATTATTGTATTTAAATGATGACTGCTAATAAATGGCTGATCTGCCAAAACAAATAAAACGGCATTAATATCCGGATATTTTTTATTTATTTCAGCTGTTGCCAATGCTATAGAACTCCCCAATCCTTGTTGCCAGTTTTCATTGATTAGAATATTGGCTCGCGATAAATCTATTTTTTCTCTAATTTCATTTGTATAAGCGCCCAGAACGACAAACACTTCAACTGCCTCAACTAAACATGCATTTTCGATAACACTGCCTAATAAAGTTGAATTTTTCCATGGTAGCAACTGCTTCGATTGTCCCATTCTTTTCGAATTACCCGCAGCTAATATTACGATGGCGATTTGGTCCATATTTGCACTTGGTTTAAGAATGAATAGCACTGATTTTATATTTTAAGGATATAGGTTCCTCTTTTCGTACTACAGAAAGTATTTCAGCAATAATACTAATGGCGATTTCCTGAGGTGTTTCTGCACCAATACTGATACCTGATGGGCCATACGTTACATCAAGCAGACCTTCATTATAAGAATCAGTAAATTCAAAAAAATCATTTAAGATTTGATTTCTTCTTTTAACAGGACCCAAAAGTCCTAAATAAGCCGGTTGCGCATTTTTTAATCCGATAAGGAATTTTAAATCGGTTGAATAACTGTGCGTCATTAAAATAACTGCTGTTTCACTATCAATAGAAAGGGAGCCAATTTCTTCAGGAAGCAAATGTAAAACCTGATTTGCACCCGGAAAATTAGCAATGGTTTTAGGATCTTTTACAGATGCCACAATTGTAACTTCCCAACCAGTCAATGAGGCAAAATGACATAATTGTACGGCATCGTGTTCTGATCCAATGATAATTAAATGAAAGCGCGGCTGAAGAATTTGTTTGTAAGAAGTCAATGCTTTATCTAATTGATTATTCGAAAAAGTCAGGTTCTTTCCTTCGAAATGAAACTCGGAACCTAGTCCCGGCTGAACCCCTTCCGTTTTGGTATAAAAAGATTCAATTTCCAGAGTTTGTCTTTTCTTCACAACACTCTCTAAAGCATCTAAAACAGCTGTATCAGGAGAAAAAGGTTCCAAAAGAATATATAAAATACCTTCGCATCCCAGTCGGTACCTTCCATCATAAACCAACATTTTTGCTTTGTGATCCAAAAATACTGACTGGGATTGTTTGAGGATTTCATTTTCAACACAGCCTCCGCTTACAGCTCCAGTCATTGAATTGTTTTCAAAAATCAGCATACGCACACCTGGTCTTCTGTATGAGGAACCTTCGATAGCCACTACGGTAGCCATAACGCTTTTAAGTCCGATTGCCTGTGCTAAAATGTATGATTCTTTTAATTTTAATAATTCGTGCATCATACTTTAATCCTTTTTTGAAATAATTTTTCCCTCAGCATTTGAATATTTACTAATTGATTAAACTGTTCCAAGGCTGAAAGGCAAGGTTCTGATTCGTTTTCCTGTCAAATCAAATATGGCATTAGTTAATGCCGGCGCAAAAGGCGGTAGCGCCGGTTCTCCTACTCCGCCTGCATCTTCTTCATTGTCTATGATATGCACTTCTATCAAAGGGATTTCATTAATGCGGGGCATCGGATAATCATAAAAATTATGTTGTTCTACGATATTTTCTTTAAATGTAATCTGATGTGTTGTTGCGGCACCCAGTCCCATGACAATGGAACCTTCAATCTGTGCGTGAATAATATCCGGATTTACATACCACCCGCAATCCATAACAGCCCAGACTTTGTCTATTTTTACACCGCCGGCAGGATTTTTGGAAACTTTTACAACCTGTCCAACAGTAGAATTGAAACATTCTGTAATAGCAACACCATATCCTTCATTTTTTTTACGGTTTTTCCAGCCTGAAACTTCCTCCATTTTATCAATTAATTTTTGACAGCGCTCTTCCTGTAAATGCTCCCGGCGAAAACTTAACGGATCTTTTCCCGCTTCGTGCGCCATTTCATCAATGAAACTTTCATAGGCAAATCCGTTTGTAGAAGCGTATACGGATCTCCAGAAACTTGTTGGAATACTGGTTTCAAAAAGAACATCTGAAAAGCTTATGTTTTTTACGCTTTCATAATAAGGTTTTAAAAATCCTTCACTGGTACTTCCATTAGGCTTGTTCTTTGGGGCTCCACTCCAGTGTCCATTATTCTGACCCGCCATTCGGAACTTTAAAGCTTCCATTTTTCCATTCGAAACAGTTCCTTCACAGCGGTAGGAAATTCCGGGACGAAAAGGCCCTAAAGTAGCATCGTCCTCACGTGTCCAGACAACCTGAACCGGGCCGCCAATTTCCTTTGAAACTGCAACGGCCTCATACGGATAGTCGTTCATAGCTTTACGGCCAAAACCACCGCCCAGAAAAGTCATATTTACAATTACTTTCTCTTTATCTATTGCAAACTTTTTACTTATATAATCCTGAACCCAGCCAGGAGCTTGCACTGGCCCCCAAATTTCAATTGAATCCCCTTTGTGATGTGCAATGCAATTTACTGGCTCCATCGCAACGTGTGACTGATAGGGAGTTTGATAAACAACGTCTAATTTCTTATCTGTTTTAGATAATACTTCGGTTGGATTTCCCTGACCTTTAAAAAGCATTCCTTCTTCTGTTTTGAGAAGATTATTCTGTGTTTCGAATATTTCAGGCGTACTCCAGTGTTTGAAACCGCTACTGTCCCACTCTACTTTCAATTGTTTTCTGCCTTCAAGAGCAGCCCAGGTTGAAGTAGCAACTACGGCAACACCTTCACGGATATGCTCGTAATATCCCATGTTAACTTTAAAAACGCGTTTCACACCCGGAATTTTTAATGCAGCGGTTGCATCAAAACTTTTGACTTTCCCAAGATAGCGGGGATCACGTTCTACGGAGGCAAATAACATTCCCGGAATTCTTTTGTCAAGTCCAAAAATTAATTCACCATTAGTTTTAAGAGGAGTGTCAATTCTTCGGAGAGGTTTTCTAATCAGTTTATATTCAGAAATTTTCTTCAGTTTTGGTTCTTTTGGAACTTCAAGTTTTGAAGCTGCCTCTGCAAGTTCTCCATAATGCAATTTTTTTCCTGATGGTTTGTGAATTACCTGTCCTGATTCTGCATAGCAGTCAGAACTAGGAACATTCCATTTTGTGGCTGCTGCGGTAATAAGCATTTCACGTGCACCAGCGCTTAATTTTAGCAGTTTTTTATATGCAGAACGAATGGTTGAACTTCCTCCGGTAATTTGTCCGCCATATTTTTTTTCGTTACCAATAGCAAAGATGACGTTGATATCTTTCATGTCAACTTCAAGTTCCTCAGCCACAATTTGCGGTACCGACTGATAAGAGCCCTGCCCCATTTCTGCCCTGTGATTTACAATGGTTACCTTTCCGGATGGATTGATAATAATCCAGGGGCATAATTCGATTTCTGAATCACTTAATTCAGAAGGTCTTACCAGTACCGGTGCACCATTTGCCGGGAAGTAAAACCCAAGACACAATGCAGTACCTCCTAATCCGGTAAGTTTCAGGAAATTTCGTCTTTTAGTATCTATGTTGTTATTTTGAGTCATCGGATAATCATTAAAATTAAGATAATGTTATTTTGCAGGAGCATAAGCACCCGTTTTCAGCCACGTAATCCATGCTTTTTTAAATTCGGCATGCGTTAAGGGCGGAGCGGTTCTTCCTTTTCCCATGTTCCAGCCTGCTTTTACCAAACCATCGTCGGCATGCTCAATAAGTTTCTGTAAATCCTTATTTCCATTAAGTTTTGGGTTCACAAGTTGTTTAGCTAGTTCGTGGGCTGTTTTTCCTTCAAATACCATTTTCATATCAGCTGGAGGTAAATGCCAATCGGGGTTTCCCGGCGGTGTATGCAGTCCGGGGCTGTTTGATGGCTGATGGCAGTTGGCACACTTCATCGCATACATACCTTTTCCGTCTTTGCCTCGTTTGGGCTGCATGCTATGTATAACACTATTGTCGCCCTGAAGCGGAATATCACCTTTTGGATGACAATTGACACAACGCGGGCTCATTAATACTTTATATACCTGTTTAAAAGCTGTAACGGATGCAATACTGTCTTTTTTTATCGGTACGATGGAAACATATTCTTTTTCTGCTTTCTGATTTTTTGAAACAGTAAATGCCAGTCCAATACCTGAAGCTAATAATATGGCTATTACTATAAATTTAGTTTTTGTTGACATAGTTTTTTATCTATCAGATTTTGTTTTTTTCTGCATTTCTGAAGCCAGATGAATGGCTTTACGAATTCGCGGATAAGTACCGCATCTGCAGATGTTACCTGCCATGGCATCGTCTATATCCTGATCTGTCGGGTTTGGGTTTTCCCGAAGAAGTACTGCTGCGGACATAATTTGTCCCGAATGACAATAACCACATTGAGGGACATCTATTTCCTGCCAGGCTTTTTGCGCCGGATGATCGTTGTTTTCAGATAGTCCTTCTATAGTGACTACATTTTTGCCTTTTGCACGGCTCATTTTGGTCACACAGGAACGGACTGCTTCCCCATCCAGGTGGACAACACAGGCCCCACATTGTGCGACACCACAGCCAAATTTTGTTCCGGTAAGTCCCAAAGTATCGCGGATTGCCCAAAGAAGCGGCATTTCCGGGCTAACGTCGAGATTTTCAGTTTTGCCGTTTACAGTTAGTTGTATCATAATGTAGTCAGATTTTTTAAGTGGTCTTTTTTCGTTTCCTAATTTACAAAAAAAACACAAACTATGAATGCCTTCTGCTATTTGATGTTTTTGCTAGAAACTGCTGATATATGTTGGCATAAATGATTAATTTTTCTTTTTTTATTTACATAATGATCTGATAATAATATAATTAAAAATATAAATAGTGTAACCTTTTGCTTTTTTATCGGTATAGATTTGTGTCTAAACTTAAATAGCAACTCATGAATATTTCATATCATAAAGCCAATGTAGAAGAAAGTGCCAGAACATCTTCGAAAAAAAATGACACTAAATACAATTCATCAAGAACTAATGAAAAATCAAACATTGAAACCAGAAAATCAGTATGGATTAAAAAGTAATTTTTTCAGGCTTCAGTTTTTGATTTTGTCATGATATTAAAACATTCTTATATTTGCACTTTTAAAAAAACATCCACAAATGTGAATAAATAATTTCTTTCAAATATAAAAGAAGGCAAGCCAGACTTTTGGTATTTGCCATTTTATTAATGCTTAAGAAAGAGATTATGCTTATTCTACAAAATATTTCATATACACATTCTAATAAAGAGTTGCTGTTCAGCAATATCAGTTTGACAGTAAACAACGGAAACAAAACAGCCTTAGTTGGGCATAACGGTTCCGGAAAATCCACATTGCTAAAAATTATCGCAAAGGAATTGTTTCCTTCTGGCGGAATACAGGAAATCGATACAGAACCCTATTATATTCCACAGATTTTTGGTCAGTACAATCATTTAACAATCGCAGCAGCTTTACGGATAGATGCAAAACTTACTGCCCTGCATGAAATTCTGCAAGGCAATGTAAATGAATCAAACTTAAACATACTTAACGACGACTGGGCAATTGAAGATCGCTGCAATGAAGCCTTGAAGTACTGGGGTCTAAATGATTTAGAGTTATCTCAAAAGCTGAAATTTTTAAGCGGTGGTGAAAAAACAAAAGTGTTTCTGGCCGGCATTATGATTCATCAGCCGAAGATTATACTGCTCGATGAACCAAGCAATCATTTGGATACTGAAGGGAGAACATTATTATATCAGTTTATAAAAGATTCTTCAGCCGCAATGCTTATTGTAAGCCACGACCGGAAACTATTGAATCTGCTTGATGTTACCTATGAATTAAAAGCAAGCGGAATCAAAACCTACGGAGGCAATTACGATTTTTACCAAAAACAGAAGAATATCGAAAAAGACGCATTAGCTCAGGATATACATTCGAAAGAAAAAGCACTTCAGAAAGCAAAAGAAAAGCAACGGAAAACTTTGGAAAAAGAGCTAAAGTCTGATTCAAATGGGAAAAAGAAACAGGAAAAAGCTGGTGTTGCCCGCATTATGCTGAATACTTTAAAGAATAAAGCCGAAAACAGCATTTCAAAAACCAAAAGTGTTCATGCAGAAAAAATTGGTGGCATTTCGCAGGAATTACGTGAATTGCGGGACGAAGTTTTAAGTCTCAATAAAATGAAATTCGGTCTGAACCATTCACAATTACACAAAGGAAAGATTCTTGTGACAGCCGAATCAGTTAACTACAGTTATAATGAACAGTGGATTTGGACAACAGATTTAAATTTTCAAATTATCAGTGGAGAACGGATTGCTATAAAAGGAAGTAATGGTTCAGGAAAAACAACACTGATAAAGCTGATTTTAAAAGAACTTCAGTCTAAAAAAGGGATTCTAAAAATAGCTGACTCCGAAATGATTTATATCGATCAGGATTATTCTTTAATCAATACAGATTTAACTGTTTACGAACAGGCACAGCAAAGCAATAATTCTGGTTTAGAAGAGCACGACATTAAAATGAGGCTGAATCGGTTTTTGTTTACCAAATCAGACTGGGACAAGCCCTGTTGCTATTTAAGCGGTGGCGAAAGAATGCGTTTGATGCTGTGCGGATTAACAATAAAAAATGAAGCACCCGATGTAATTATTCTGGATGAACCCACTAATAATCTGGATATACAGAATATTGAAATATTAACTGCGGCTCTGAACGAATACTAGGGAACATTAATTGTCGTTTCTCATGATAAAACTTTTTTTAACCAGATTAGTGTCAATCGCAGTATGTGTATGGGTTAAGCGATATTCTCAAGAAAGAAAAAAAATATTTTTTAAAATAAATCATAAAAAATGTAAATACATGACCGATTGGTCATATATTTGCATTGTAATTCTTCTGAAGACAGAAATAACAGATAATTATCATGGCAACAAAAGGCGAAGAAACCAGACAATTTATCATAGAGAAAGCAGCTCCGATCTTTAACACAAAAGGGATTGCAGCAACTGCTATGAGTGATATTATGGAAGCTACTAAGTTGTCTAAAGGAAGTCTGTATGTTCATTTTGAAAATAAAGAAGTTCTTGCCTGTGCAGCTGTCGACTATAATATGAAGGTGTTAGGTGATAAATTGTTGGTTAAAATCAGTAAATTTAAAACAGCAAAAGATCAATTGTTTGCGTATATAGATTTCTTTAGTAATGCTGTGAATCCACCTCTTAAAGGCGGGTGTCCATTATTGAATTTCGGAACCGAAGCTGATGACACCAATCCTGTTGTGAAAGAAAAAATAAATAAAGGAATCCAGCTTAATCAGCAATTATTAGAAAATACCATTAAAAAAGGAATTGACAAAGGTGAGTTCAAACCACAATGGAATGCAGCAGAATTTGCAATAATGGTTTTCGCCATGATGGAGGGTGCTCATTTGATGTCGAGGATGTCTGGAAATAATGATAATATGAATATCATTACCAATGTGCTAAAAAAAATGATTGAGGAAAACAGCCTCTAATTTTTTTTATCAAAAAAATGACCGAAAGGTCATTTTAAAACATAAGAAGGAATTAAATAGCAATTAAAAATAAAAAGTAAACAAATTAATAACTCATAATCAATAATTAACAATTTAAAATCATGTCAAAAACAATTTTAATTTCAGGAGCGTCAAAAGGATTCGGAAGAGCCTGGACAGAAGCATTTTTAGCAAAAGGATATAACGTAGCGGCAACAGCCAGAAATATTGAAGCGTTATCCGACTTAAAAACACAATACGGAGACGCAATTTTACCTCTTAAACTGGATGTCAATAATCGCGAAGATTCGTTTGCTGTTGTGCAGCAAGTACACCAGCATTTCGGGAAAATAGACATTTTGATCAATAATGCGGGCTATGCTTTAAACGGAGCTGTGGAAGAAGCCTCTGAAAGTGAAGCCAGAGCGCAATTCGAAACCAATTTCTTTGGAACCTTATGGCTGACTCAGGCGGTTTTGCCAATTATGAGAAATCAAAAAAGTGGTCATATTATTCAGGTTTCGTCTATTTTAGGAATTGCTGCCCTACCCAATTTAGGAATTTATAATGCATCTAAATTTGCAGTTGAAGGTCTTACTGAAACGCTGGCATCTGAAGTAAAACAATTCGGAATCAACGTTACTTTGGTTGAACCAAACGGTTATGCTACTGATATCTGGGGGCAAGGATTCAATAGTAAAAGTATTGAAGCGTATGACGGACTGAAAAAAGCTATTGTAGACGGGCATAATCCTGACTCTTTCGGAAAAACAAGTGCTACGGTTCCGGCTATCCTTAAACTGGTTGAAGCTGAAAACCCTCCCCTACGCCTGTTTTTAGGAAAAGTAGCTTTACCATTCGCTAAACAAACCTATGAACAAAAACTGGCCACGTGGGAAGAATGGGCTGATGTTTCTGTAGCGGCACACGGATAATTATATTCTGATTTTAAGTTTACTAAACGGGATTATTCTTTGTAGAATAATCCCGTTTTTATGTGGATGTATAATTTAGAGTTTACATAAAAAAAGCAATCTCTAAGATCGCTTTAAATGATATTATTAGTAAAAATCAAATTGGTAAATGTTTTAAATCTTCTAAGGTTTTCTTAGCAATTTCAATTTTTTCTGTGAATAAATTTCTGCCATTTATTTCTTCGGCAACTTTAGCAATTTTTTTCTTTGTTGCATTCGACATTGAAATAATTTTTGCTGATTTCTCCATCTTCTCTTTTCCCATAATCCTTGTATTTAATTGATTATTAGCACAAAATTATCTATTTATTTTTTATAAACCAATACAGCTATGTATTTATTTTTTGGTAGATATGGAACGAAACTTTTTTGATCTTCGTCAAATCCGAAAAAAATATATTCTGTTGAAAGTTTTTTCAGGTTCTTATTGATGAAGTATATGTATGTTCTTATTCTTCTGTTTTTATTTTTACAAAAGTCATCACATTTCTTAGAACATGATCTTCTACATTCTTCTTCAAAGGAACCTGAACTGTCACTACCCTGAACGTAAATTGGATACCCTGGATTATCCTTAAAAAATTTAGGAACTGTGTTTAGTACAGTATTAAAAACAGTTCTCATATCTCCATTATTCGTATTTTCACTATCAGAGATGCTTTTAGTTTCAAAATCATAATCACCAAAACCCAGATTGTATATGGTTTGACCGTTCTTAGTCTCAAAACCTATATACTGAACAGCTTTAATAACATTTCTTTCTCCTGTACTCTCAAAAAGATATTGAACAATAGAATTTTCTATAGACACTTTCGTTTCGTAAATATCAATGTTCCTCAAATGTTTTTTCTGCAATAATATAAATATTTTCTTATATATTAATATAATGTAATTCAAATTTGCATGCATAAATGTAAGAAACAAAGCTTGTCCTCATTTTGCGCATTCCCTACACTATTATTTTTCTATAAACAGAATGCTAAATAACCTTCAGTTATCAGCTGTTTATTAATCAATTTGTCGTTTTATATGTTAAATTTAATAAAAATGTTTATGTTTTTGTCCCACAGCTGTTAAATCTTTAATAATAATTAATTGATAATTCTGTAAGAAAACGTATATTTGAGTAAATACAAAATGAGTATGGCATACAAAAAAGCAAAATCACAGCAATTTATATTTCCTAAAACCCCTACCGGGATTGACGGATTAGACGATATTACAAACGGTGGTTTTCCAAAAGGCCGCCCAACCTTGATTTGTGGCGGTGCTGGTTGTGGAAAAACCTTATTCTCAATGCAATTCCTGATTAAAGGAATTACCGAATATAATGAACCTGGTGTCTTCATGTCTTTTGAAGAACCTTCTGACGACCTTACTTTAAATGTGAAGTCGTTAGGATTTGACATTGAGAAACTTAAAGCAGATAAAAAACTGATAGTAGATCATGTTCGGGTTGAAAGATCTGAAATTGAAGAAGCAGGCGAATACGATCTGGATGGTCTATTCATCAGACTGGGTTATGCAATTGATTCTATTAAAGCGACAAGAGTGGTTCTTGATACCATTGAATCTTTATTTGGAGGACTGGACAATCAGGCGATTCTTCGTGCCGAATTGAGACGCTTATTTCATTGGCTTAAAGCCAAAGGCGTAACCGCCATAGTTACCGGAGAACGCGGAGAAGCAACACTGACACGCCAGGGACTGGAAGAATACGTTTCAGACTGCGTAATCGTTCTGGACCATCGGGTTATTGATCAGGTTTCTACCAGAAGACTCCGAATTGTAAAATACAGAGGCTCTACGCACGGCACCAACGAATATCCGTTTTTGATAGACAGTGATGGTATTTCGGTACTTCCTATCACTTCCCTGAAACTGGATAATGATGTTAGTTCTGATATTGTTTCGACCGGTGTCCCGGGCTTAGACGAAATGTTTCATAGCGGCGGATTTTATCGTGGCAGTAATACTTTGGTATCCGGAACTGCCGGAACAGCTAAAACCACTATAGCTTCCTACTTTGCAAATGAACAATGTGAAAAGAACGAAAAAACCATTTATTTTGCATTTGAAGAATCTCCGCAACAGCTCATTCGGAACATGAAATCGATAGGCGTCGATCTTCAAAAGCATATCAAAAAAGGCACTTTGCAAATTCATTCATCGCGTCCTTCGCTTAACGGACTGGAACTCCATTTGCTTACCCTTAGAAAACTGATTAAGGAATTTAAGCCTACCACCATCATTATTGACCCTATCAGTAATCTGATTACCGTTGGAAGTCCGGATGAAGTGCGTTCGATGTTAGTAAGGCTTATCGATATGCTGAAGGCACACAATATTACGGTACTTTTTACGTCTTTAAATAAACGAACTGATAAGTTTAGACCTGATCTTGCCGAAGAATCTGTATCTTCGTTAGTGGATATCTGGATTACAGTCCGCGATATGGAAGGAATTGGGGAAAGAAACCGCGGTATTTTTATCGTTAAAGCCAGAGGAATGGGACATTCTAATAAGGTAAGGGAATTTGTAATTACAAATGAAGGAATCGAATTGCTGGATGTAGAATTAGGCCCAAAAGGAATTCTTACCGGCAGTGAAAGGCAATCGCATAAAATGAAAAAGTCACTGTCTGATCTGAAGCACCAGAATGAACTTAGCAGGAAAGACAGGGAAATTGAACGTAAACGCAAAGTACTCGAAGCCAATATTGAAGCACTTAGAAACGAATTTGAATCGGCTCAGGAGGAATTAGGTATTCTGAGAGCAACGGAAGAGTTATATGAAAAACTAACTTCGAAGAAAAAAAAGGAATAAGTATGAAAAAAGAAGTAGCCGAATGGCAGTTATTGCTTTATGTTGCGGGTCAGACGCCAAAATCGATCAAGGCATTAGAGAATATAAAAAAGTATGCCGAACAACATCTGGCAGGGAAATACAGCATCGAAATTATCGATTTGCTAAAGAATCCCCAATTGGCAGAAGGCGATCAGATTTTGGCTGTACCCACTCTGGTAAGAAAATTTCCGGAACCTATTCGCAAGATTATTGGCGATCTTTCTAATGAAGAAAGAGTACTTGTAGGGCTGAATATCAAACCCCTAAAAGTTTAAAAATGGACAATTCAACTGATGAAACCGCTTCATCCAGACATAAGTTCCTACTTTTTGTTTCGGGTATGTCTGTGAAATCAGGACATGCAATTGAAAATTTGCGCCGGATATGTGACCAATATCTTCAGGATGATTATGAACTGGAGATTGTAGATATCAGCCGGGATACAGAAAAGGCCATCGTACATCAGATTGTAGCGATACCAACTTTAATAAAAACGCATCCTGCCCCAAGACGAATTATTCTCGGTGATTTGTCAGACGAGGAAAAGGTTTTGCAAATACTTAATTTAAGGGAATAGAATTGATAACAGACGATAAAAATATAAATTCCTTATTAGCAGAAATTGAGTCATTAAAGGAAAAACTTGATGAATCAAATAGCATTATTGAAGCAATAAGAGAAGGTGGCGTTGATGCGCTCGTGGTCAACAATAATGGGGTTCCGCAGCTTTATTCGCTTGAAACAGCCGATTACACCTACAGGCTCCTGGTCGAAAAATTCAGACAAGGCGCGCTTAGTATTACCAAAAACGGACTGATCTTATATTGCAACGATTTTTTTGCCCAACTGGTCAATATTCCTTCGGAGCAGATCATCGGAAATTATATTCAGGAATATTTTGAGAACAGCGGGCTGTTTGCCACGCTTATTGAAGCTTTAAAATATGGGGTCAGTACACATGAAATTCTTTTCAAAACCAACAGCTACCCTGCTACATTTCCGTCTTACATTTCCATGACAGATCTGGAACCCTCTGTTGAAGCCATTGGTATCGTGGTAATCGATCTGACCGAAAAGAAAAATCACGAAGAAACGCTCATCAAAAATCAGGAGACGCTCGAAGGAAAAATCAAAGAACTCAACCGGATCAATAGTAATCTCGAAGAATTCATTCACGTGATATCGCACGATCTAAAAGAGCCGCTGCGCAAAATCCTCATGCACAACAGTAAAATAGACGGAAGTTACTTAACTGAAATTGATGCGAAATCAATGGATGTGATCAAATTATCCGTTTTGCGTCTTAATTCTCTGGTTGATGATTTGGTTAAATATTCGTCGCAAACCAAACACGAAGAGCATTCAAAAGTTGATTTAAAGAGCATCATTTCTGAGGTTTTAGAGGATCTGGAGGTAAGTATCACCGACAAAAATGCCCATATCGAAATCGGAAAACTGCCAGTATTAAAAGCTTCTGCAGTTCAGATGCGACAGCTTTTTGCGAATCTGATTTCGAATGCCATTAAATATTCCAAAGCCAATATACCACCTGAGATACAAATTTATCAGGTTGATGATTTAGATGACGAAATATCAAATCAAAATCCTAAATTTGTAAGGATTCAGATTAAAGACAACGGAATCGGAATGGATTCGGGTCATTTGCTTAAGATTTTTACGATTTTCCAGCGGCTGCATGCCCGAAACGAATATTCAGGAAACGGTATAGGCCTGGCGATTTGTAAAAAGATTATGGAAAACCATTCCGGGACAATCACAGTCGAAAGCAAACTGAATGAAGGGACAACATTTACCATTTATTTTCCAATTTAATATAATGCCTCAAAAAAACTTACATATCATAATTGCAGAAGATGATAATGATGATGCAGATGTAATCTTCGAAACTTTTAACAACAATCCGGACTTCGGAAAAGTAAGCCTCGTAGCCAATGGCGAAGAATTGCTGAATTTCCTGAAAGACACTACCAACGAAACACCAGATGTTATCCTGACCGATATCAACATGCCCATACGCAACGGCATCGAAGCCCTGCAGGAAATTTTAAACCATCACGAACTCAAAAACATTCCCTGCTTTGTGTATTCTACGAGTATAAACCCATCTTACAAACAAAAATGCGACGTACTTGGCGTTAAAGCGTATCTCATAAAGCCCTACTCTTTCGAGGCTTTTGAAGAAATCCCAAAGACGATTCTGAGTATTATTTCAGCTTAAAAATAATATGAAAACGAGATTTCTTCTTTAGGGAAAGTCTCGTTTTTTTAGGACCAGTTTTTATACTTTCGTTTATATGGCGAAAAATACTATGCCTATATTCAGATCAATTAATCGGTTTCATTACAACAATTTTGTTTTCTTTTTTTATTTATAATCACTCTTGTCATAAATATTTTAGGATTATTATTTTTCCGTCCTTAATTTTAAAGCTTTTCAGTATGTTTGTGCGTTCCTGAATTATTATATTTGAAAGAATACTTTACTGGAATTCCAAACAGAAAAACAGATGACATCAAAATTCTCATTTTTACAAAGTAATTACGCAGAACTATTCACTATTAGTGAATTAGCAGAAAAATTGTACTTTGTTGATCCTAGTTCGTCTTTAGGAAAATCCCGTCTTTTCTCTGAAAAGATGGCCATTTTAATCTGGCAGTTTGAAGGCTTGGGTCAGTTTGAAGGAAATCAGGTAGAACGGATCAACCAATTATTTTACAGCAATTGCATACCCGAAGTTGTAAAAGATATATTTCATTCTATTAGAAAATCAGGAAACAAGGCCACTCACGACGGAAACAGTTCCAACCCCGAAGCTTTGTTTGTTTTAAAAAAATGCTACCAGTTGGCACGTTGGTTTTACGAGACTTATGAAAATACTTTTTTAGAAAGAGACATCTATGTACTTCCTGAAAATCATCACGAAAAAACACTTGAAACACTTAATACTGAATTAAATAAACTTTCAAAAGAAGTCATTGATTATCAGACTAAAATTGAATCTTTAAATGCTTCAACAAATATAATATCGAAGCGAAAAGAAAAATCAAATCAAAATGCAGGTAACATCAATCTTGATGAAGCTGATACCCGACTGTTGTTGATCGACAAACAACTTGTGAGTGCCGGCTGGGAATGTGATTCTGTTTCGATTAACTATAAAACTAATAAAACACTTCCTGAAAAAGGCAAAAACAAAGCCATTGCTGAATGGCCTTGTAATGGAAAATGGGCGGATTATGCGCTATTTGTAGGAACAGAACTATACGGAATTGTTGAAGCTAAAAAATATGCAACTGATATTTCCACAGATTTGCGCCAATCCAAAATTTATGCGGAATGCCTCGAAATTTCTTCGCACTTTAAAACATTAGGAGAATGGAATTCTTTTAAAGTTCCCTTTTTATTTTCTACTAATGGAAGAACATATATTGAACAATTAAAAACCAAAAGCGGTATTTGGTTTCTGGATATTCGAAAAGAACGCAACAGGGCTTATCCCTTGAAAGGCTGGTTTTCTCCTCAGGGACTTACAGAACAGTTTTCCCGCGATGTTGAAAAAGCAAATACCCGGTTAGAAGAAAGTGATTATGACTATCTGCAAAATCCTAATGGTCTGGGATTGCGTTATTATCAGATTGATGCGATAAAAGCCGTTGAAGATAAAATTATAAATAATCCGGATGACAAACGTTCTCTTTTGGTTATGGCAACCGGAACCGGTAAAACGAGAACCACGATTGGTTTTGTGTACCGAATGATAAAATCCGACCGTTTTAAACGGATCTTATTTTTAACTGATCGAAGATTACTCGCCAGTCAGGCTTTGGGCAGTTTTAAAGATAATAAAGTAGAAGATATCAATACATTTGCCAACATTTACAAAATGGAGGAAATGAAAAATGTCATACCGGAAGCTGATACAAGACTTCATTTTGCAACGGTACAAAGTATGGTCAAAAGATTATTCTATTCTGAAAATGAAACTCTTCCCATTGACACTTATGATTGTATTATAATTGACGAAGCGCACAGAGGGTATAATCTGGATAAGGAAATTAACGAAGAAGATTTAAGTTTTAAGGACGAAAATGATTATGTCGGCCAATACAAAAAAGTAATCGAATATTTTAATGCCTACATTGTTGGTTTAACCGCAACCCCAGCCCTGCATACGACTGAAATTTTCGGAAAACCAGTACACAATTATTCGTATCGCGAAGCGGTTATTGACGGTTTCTTAACCGATCATGAACCGCCTTATATCATCAAAACAAGGCTTAGTGAAGAAGGAATCTTATGGGAAAAGGGAGAAAAACCCAAAATATTAAATTCTGAAACCAATGAAATTGAAGAGCTGGCCGAATTAGAAGATGAACTGCATATCGAAATTGAACAATTCAACAAACTGGTCATTACTGAATCCTTTAACCGGGCGGTTATTAAGGAACTGGTACAAAATCTGGATCCGGAAAGCGATGAAAAAACACTGATCTTTGCTGTTCGGGACAGTCATGCTGATTTGATTGTACAATTGCTTTTTGAAGAATTTGAAGCCATTGGTGTAGAAGTACCGCAAGATTCCATACAAAAACTGACCGGAAAAGTCTATGATGTAGAAAATCTGACCAAACGTTTTAAAAACGAAAAGTTTCCCAACATTGTCGTAACTGTAGATTTACTGACCACAGGAATCGATGTTCCGCAAATTTGCAATTTAGTTTTTATACGAAGAGTACGCTCCCGTATTCTTTTTGAACAAATGCTGGGTAGGGCAACACGATTATGCAAAGAAATCGACAAACAGTTTTTCAAAATTTACGATGCCGTCCGTGTGTATGAAGCTTTAGAAGATTATACACAGATGAAAACCGTTTCTAACCCTTCCATTTCTTTTCAGCAGCTGATTGAAGAATTGGAATATATTGATACACCGGAACGTGCCAAAAAACAACTGGAACAAATTGTTGCCAAATTACAGCGCAAAAAGAAACAAATAAACGAAGGCCAAATCGAACAATTCATGTATCTGGCCAAAGGAGAAACCCCTGAAGAATTTATTGAAAACCTTTTAGAAATTGAAAACGAAAACATCAAAAAAGTATTGGTTAATTATGCCAGCCTTTGGGATTTTCTGGACAAAAAAATATACCAGCCCAAGATGCAGTTAGTATCAGAACATCTGGATGAAGTTATTGGACTAGAGCGCGGTTACGGAAAAGCAGAAAAACCGGAAGATTATATCGAAGGTTTCAAAAAGTTTATCGAAGAAAACCGCAATCAGATCGTAGCTTTAAAAACCATCTGCACCAAACCGTCAGAACTGGACCGTAAATCACTAAAAGAACTCAAATTATTGTTAGATCAAAAAGGCTATAACGAAATCACGCTTGCTACAGCCTGGAAAAATGCCAAAAATCAGGATCTGGCGGCCGATATTATTTCTTTTATCAGGACATTAGCTTTGGATACGGATTTAGTAAGCCACGAAGAGCGTATTAAAAATGCCGTCAAAAAAATAAAAACAAGCCGTTCCTGGAATACCGTCCAGCTAAAATGGCTCGACCGTTTTGAAAACCAATTATTAGTGGAAACAGTACTCACAAAAGCCGATTTAGATTCCAGTCCTTTTCAGCAAGAAGGCGGATTTACACGATTGAATAAGATTTTTGAAAACGACTTAGAAAATATTCTGGCAACACTGAATGAAAATTTATATACGGCTTAAAAGAAGTTACCAATAAAAAAAAACAAAGTGAACAATCAAATTGAAATATATAAATCATTGGGTAATACAACTGAAGTAAAAGTAGTATTCCAGGATGATACTGTTTGGCTCTCTCAAGCCCAGTTAGCCGATTTATTTCAAAAAGACAGAACTGTAATTTCAAAACATATTCGTAACATATTTAACGAAAGTGAACTGGAAGAAGAAGTGGTATGTGCAAATTTTGCACATACCACTCAACACGGAGCAATTACTGGGAAAACTCAAGAAAAAATAACCAAATATTACAACCTAGATGTAATTATTTCTGTGGGTTATCGTGTAAAATCAAAACAAGGAACCCAGTTTCGTCAATGGGCAACCCAGCGATTAAAGGATTATCTGGTAAACGGCTATGCCTTAAACGAAAAACGATTAAAAGAACTCAACTACAAATATGCCGATTTAAAAAAGGCCATAAAACTGGCTGCAAATACTGCCAATATAGAAACCCTAACTTCAACCGAAGCCAAAGGAATTCTGGGCGTGATTCAGCAATATGCTTATGCGCTCGAAACCCTAGACAAGTACGATCATCAGAATTTAACCATTGATGAAGGTACATCTGAACAAAAAGAAGTGCAGCAGCTGCATTATGATTATGCCATCGAACAAATTAAAATCTGGCGTAACTATCAGAACGCGGGGGACTTATTCGGAAACGAGAAAGACCAGTCTTTTAAAAGTTCACTCGAAACTATTTATCAAACTTTTGATAGCGTAGATTTGTACCCGACAATCGAAGAAAAAGCGGCCAACCTGCTTTATTTTATTGTTAAAAACCATTCTTTTTCAGATGGAAATAAACGAATTGCGGCAGGCTTGTTTGTTTATTTTTTAGATATAAATAACATTTTGCTAAACGAGTCAGGAAACAAAAGAATTGGAGACAACGCCCTGGTAGCAATTACCATCATGATTGCCGAAAGCAAATCAGAAGAAAAAGACATTATGGTCAAACTGGTCGTCAATTTGATCAACAGCAAAAATTAAACGGTTTCAAAACTTTAACTTTTAAACCTTAAACAATAAAAACTAAGAATTAATGAGCGCACAAGAAATAGCCAATAAACTCTGGAATCTTTGTAATGTATTGCGTGATGATGGTGTAACCTATCACGAATACCTGAACGAGCTGACCTATATTCTTTTCTTAAAACTGAGCGAAGTAAAAGGTTTTGATGACAAAATTCCGGCAGAATACCAATGGCAGTATTTTGTAAATGAACACGACAATAACGAAGCTTTTGCCCGTTACCGTGAATTTCTGGCAACTGTAAGCACCAAAACCGAAAGCAACAGCATCAAAGAAATATACAGCAATGCCTCTACCAGTTTACGCAAACCGGTAAACTTTCGCTCTCTGATTACCGCTATCGACAAACTGGACTGGTACGAAGAAGACGATCGTGATGTTATGGGAGACATTTATGAAAGTTTATTAGAAAAAAATGCTGGCGAAAAGAAAAGCGGTGCCGGACAGTACTTTACCCCTCGCCCACTGATTAATATCATGGTCGATCTGATGGCGCCAAAAGTTGGCGAACGCTGGACAGATCCTGCAGCGGGTACCTTTGGTTTTATGATTTCGGCAGACCATTATTTACGCAGTAAAACAGACAGTTATTTTCATTTGTCTGAAAAAGAAAGAGAGTTTCAAACCACGCAGGCATTCTCGGGTGTTGAATTAGTTCCAGATGCGCACAGACTGGCTTTGATGAATGCCCGTTTACACGGCATGGAAAGCACCATCCATCTAAACGATACTTTGACCGAATTTGGTAAAAACCTCAAAGATTTTGACGGCGTACTGGCCAATCCTCCATTTGGAACGAAACAAGGTGGCGAACGCCCAACCCGTGACGATTTTACATTCCCGACGAGTAATAAACAATTGAACTTTTTACAGCACATTTACCGCAGCTTAAAAAAAGACGGAAAAGCCAGAGCGGCAGTAGTTTTGCCTGATAACGTACTTTTTGAAGACGGCGACGGACAAAAAATTCGCCATGACCTGATGGACAAATGCAATCTGCATACTATTTTGCGTTTGCCAACCGGAATTTTTTATGCTGCGGGAGTAAAAACCAATGTGTTATTTTTTACCAGAGAAAAAACAGAAACCAACAATACCCAAAATGTCTGGTTTTATGATATGCGTACCAATGCGCCAAGCTACGGAAAACGAACGCCTTTTACCGAAAAAGCGTTTGAAGATTTCGTTCTGGCCTATACCGGCGGCATTCCTTTTGACAGGGTAGAAAAAGAATACGACGGAAGTATTGACGAAACCAGACGAAAAACCATCAAAGACGAACGCTGGAACTGCATCTCGCGCGCCGAAATCGAAAAAAAGAACTACAGTTTAGATTTAGGTTTAATTGCAGACAGCTCTTTGACCAACTCTGACGATTTAGGCGAACCTATTGATATTGCCAAAGAAGCCCTTTTAGAATTGCAAAGTATTACGGAGCAATTGAACGCTATGATTAAAGAATTGAGTTAATGGAAATGCAATTGCCAAAGAATTGGGTTGAAACTTATTTGTATAATGCAACTGAGCCTGTGAAAACAGGGGTAAAACCTTATGGTATAGAAAAAGAATATTTCTCTACAGGTAGTATAAAAGATAATAGTTTCAAAATTGAAGGATTGTATCTCTTTAAACAAAAACCATCAAGAGCGAACCGTGAAGTTTTAGTTGGAGACGTTTTACAAGCAAGGATGTTTGAAACTGATAAGGCGATTATAATAAATGAAAAATGTAAAGATGCATTATTTTCAACAGGTTTCATTCAGTTGAGAGTTTATAGTAATACAATTAATCAAAAGTATTTATTTTACTATGTTAAATCAGATATCTTTCATAATCAAAAAAATGAATTAGCATCAGGAACAACACAAGTAGCAATAAATGATTTAAATGCTAAAAAGATTACATTTCCTCTCCCTCCACTTCCTGAACAAAACCGAATTGTAGCCAAACTAGATACGCTGTTTGCTCAGCTGGAAATAATAAAAACCAGTATGGCAACTGTTCCTGTATTGCTTAAAAATTTCAGACAGCAGGTTTTGACGCAGGCTGTTTCTGGAAAGTTGACGGAGAGCTGGAGAGTTGGGAAGGAATTGGAAGAGTGGAAAAAAATGAAACTTTCAGATTTTTCTATTTCAAAATTAGGGAAGATGCTTGATGGTGCTAAAAACACAGGTGAATTAATTAATTATTTAGGCAATATAAATATAAGATGGTTTGAAATTGACTTTACTAATTTAAAGCAATTGAAAATTGAACCTAATGAAATTCATAAATATATTTTACTAAAAGGTGATGTTTTAGTTTGTGAAGGAGGTGAACCTGGTAGATCTGCAATATGGAAATATGAAAGAAATGATGTCATTTTTCAAAAAGCTCTTCACAGAATCAGGTTAAATGAAAATGTATTACCTGATTTTTTTCTTTATAATTTAAGAGTTGACACAATCAATAATAAATTAACTCAGTTATTTACAGGAACAACAATTAAACACTTAACCGGGCGCAGTTTTTCTACCTATACTATTTCAATACCTCCGTTAAAAGAACAGCGAGAAATCGTTTCCCGAGTAGAAAGTTTATTTACCAAAGCCGATGCCATCGAAAAACAATACCAGACGCTAAAAGAAAAAATAGATAATTTGCCACAAGCCATATTGCACAAAGCATTTAAAGGAGAGCTTACGGAGCAGTTGGATAGTGATGGTGATGCGAGGGAGTTGTTGAAAGAGATTGAAGCCTTAAAAGCTACAGTGGGGAAAGTAAAAAATATAGGGAAAGTTGAAAAACGTACTAAAAAAAAGAAGGCTATTTAAAACAAACTTGCAGAGATTATAATTACAAAAAATGGAATATTTTAAAATAAACGAAAAACAAAATTTTATTGATAATATTGATACTAGATATAATTCAAATAATCCCGGTACAATTTGGTTTTTTGACACCCGACATAAATTACAATATCTTTTTAATGAAATCTCTAAAAGATTAAATATTCCATTAGTAAATAATTACAATGAAAAACCCAATGGAATGGCTGGTTATGGCAAAGGGTTTAAATTGAAATTTTATGTGCTAACAGGATTCATTGAAAAAAAGTTTCAATCAAAAATTAAAAAGAAATGTTTTTTAAAGCTTCAGTTTTATGTACATGAAGAGGAACTATATTTTAGTTCTGATATTGATGTTAATTTTTCAGATAGTAAAAATAATTTTTCTGCTGATCGAAACATATTACAACAAAATACTTCGAAATCATGGAAAGTTGATGAAACATTCCCTAAAGACTGGAATTCTTTAATCGATTTAATACTTCCATTTGTATCGGAAAACATTGAATTTTTAGGAAACTACATAACAAAACAATTATTACCAATGATTGAATCCCCATCTGAAGAAAGCGTAGAAAATACTTTAAGTAAAATCCCTTTAAATCAAATATTGTATGGTCCTCCTGGAACAGGTAAAACCTATCATACAATTAATGAGGCAATTTATATTATTGATCCAAGCTTTGATTTTAGTCAAGAGAGAAATTTTATAAAGGATGAATATGATAGATTGGTAGCTGAGAAACAAATTTTCTTTACCACTTTCCATCAAAACATGAGTTATGAAGATTTCATTGAGGGAATCAAACCTAATATTAATGAGAAACAAGATGTTATTTATAATATTAATAATGGAATATTTAAAAACATTAGCTCATTAGCAAATGATAATTGGTTAAATGCTAAAAAGAATTCAGGATTATTAGCATTCGACGAAGCTCTTGACAATTTGATAGAAGAATGGGAAGAAAATAATGACTTATTATTTCCAATGAAAACGCAGGGAAAAGATTTTACAATTCTTGGATTTACTGATTCTTCAATACAATTTAAAAAATCTAGCGGAGGTACTGGGCATACGTTGAGTAAATCAACATTACGAGATTATTATTATGAAGTTAGAGAAATAGGACAAACTGGAGTAGGTATTTACTATCCACCAATATTAGAAAAATTAAAACAATATAAGCCTGTTGAATCTTCTACAATAGTAAATAAAAAGGAAAAACCATTTGTATTGATTATTGACGAAATTAACCGTGGCAATGTATCTCAAATTTTTGGAGAATTAATTACACTACTAGAAGAGGACAAACGTCTAGGTAATGACGAAGCCTTAGAAGTTATATTACCTTATAGTAAAGAAAAATTTGGGGTACCACCTAACCTTTATATCGTTGGTACAATGAATACTGCTGATAGAAGTGTGGAAGCATTGGACACCGCTTTAAGAAGACGTTTTTCATTTACTGAAATGATGCCAGAGTATGATGATCTTGTAAAAATTCAGTTTAGAGATTTTAATTTAGGAGAATTATTAAACATCATTAATGACAGAATAGAAGTATTATTGGATAGAGACCATACAATTGGTCATTCCTATTTTATCAAACTAAAAAATAATGATATTGAAGGGCTAAAGCAAGTTTTTAAAAATTGCATTATACCATTACTTCAAGAATATTTTTATGGAGATTACGAAAAAATTGGACTAATCATAGGTAAAGATTTTTTTGAAAAATATACAAAATATAATAAAGATATATTTGCTTCATTTCCTACTCAGCAATATCCTGACAATGGAACAATATTAAGACTAAAAGAAATAGATGAAGATTTTGATATAATCAAAGCAGTTCGATCTCTTCTTAGTATTAAAATATCTGAAATTTCAGAAACAGAAAATGAATAAAATTCAGGTTTTTGAACACAGCTTTTTGCCAATTGATAGCAAATTTACACAAACTCATTTTGTTGCTTTGTCAAAATTGAACGAGCTGCATAATGACAAATATTTTGACTTACGCCATAACGGAATCAAATTCAAACAATACGTAGGCGTTATTCAGGTTGCCGGATTAACAATTGAGATTTTACCAAAAATTGATAATGATGGTAAAAGTATTAATACCTGGCAAAAGGCTTTAATAGAAATGCTTCGGGTAACTAAAAAACTTAAAGTTCAAAAAGTAGGAGAAGCCAATGTAAGCCGACAAAAAATACATCTTTTGGATCTTTATTTTGAGTGGTTTCTTGGAGAAGTTCAAACCTTGATTCATCAGGGTTTAATCAAACAATATTACAAAGAGACCAGTAATGTAAAAGCTTTAAAAGGGAAATTAGAATTCGCAGGGCACATTAGTAAAAATCTGGTTCACAAAGAACGTTTTTATACGACACACCAAATTTATGACAAAGACCATTTGGTACATCAAATCCTTTTTAAAGCTTTAGAAATTGTCGAGAAATGCTCAAAAGGAAGTTACCTGTATTCGAAATGCAAAACAGTTCAGCTTGACTTTCCTGACGTAAAAACAATCTCAGTAACTGAAGCTACTTTTTCTAAAATTCCTAAAAACAGGAAAACGGCACCCTACGAAACTGCTTTGGCAATTTCAAAATTCATTATATTAAACTTTGCCCCCAATATTTCAAGTGGTTCTGAAAACATGCTGGCTTTATTATTTGATATGAATTCTTTATGGGAAGAATATATTTTAGCCAGACTCAAACAAAACACTAAAAACATTATTGTTGAAGGACAGCGATCAACACTTTTTTGGAATGGTATTTCTATCCGGCCAGATATTGTAATGAAAAATGGGGATATAACCTATATCATTGACACCAAATGGAAAAATATCGACTGCAGTAACCCTTCAACAAATGATTTACGTCAAATGTATGTTTATAATGAGTATTGGAAATCTACAAAAGCAATGCTTTTGTATCCATCAAATACAACAGATTTTAGTCCATTTATACCATTTCAAAATCATCATGTTCATGAGTACAGAGTTGATAATAAGCAAAAATTCAAACAGCATGAATGTTGTTTAGGCAAAATTTCTATTTTCAAATCAAATAAAGAATGTTTAAATGATGAAATTGGTGATGAAATTATAGCGAAGTTTATATAAAAAGAAAACTAACTATACTTAACACTTCGTACTTTTGCCCCATGAATGATAATTTTACAAATGAATATTTTGGCATCGGCATTCACAATGGTAAAACGCCTGAAAATTTGGGTGTTTTGTGGAGGTCGGCTCAAAACCTGGGGGCAACTTTTATATTTACGATTGGCAATCGGTATGCCAAACAAGCCTGTGATACACATGATGCGGTAAAAGCGATTCCGTATTTTCACTATGAGAATTTCGAAGCTTTTTTTGAAAATTTACCCAAAGGAGCGCGATTGGTTGGTGTGGAATTACATGAAAGTGCTTCAGACTTAGAAACCTTTGAACATCCCAGACGCTGTGTGTACCTGTTAGGCGCAGAAGATCACGGTTTGCCTAAAAAAACAATGGAAAAATGCCATCATCTGGTGAAATTCAAATCTGAAAAAAGTTTAAACGTTGCTGTGGCAGGAACTATTGTGATGTATGACCGGAATTTGCCTAAGCCTCGTTCTTAATTCCGAGAAAAAAAATATCATTAAAGACGGTTCTCGATACATTTTTTGTTCCGTTTCTCTGCACAAAAAATACTCGAACTGACGAATCCCTAAAAAGTTACTAGTGCTAATTTAGTAATAAATCCATCATTTGATATAAAATAGAAACGTTTCATTGCCCTACTTTTAAGAGTATTAATAACTTAAAATTTTAAATCATGGAAAATTCGAATCGCTACACCAGCGAAGCATTAGCAAAATGCCCTTATCATGCACAGCTTGCGCAGGCACAAAACAATGATGAGCGTGAAGAAGCGAACAACGGAGACTGGGATGACCAGCGCGATGAGGATGGAACAGATCCGAACCGTTATGAGGAAGAAGGCGGCAATAATAATTCAGGTGGCGCAGGAAGTTCCGGAAGTGCTGCTACCAATAGCTAGTAAAACTAAATTTATATTGCATAGGAATTTAGAGTTACTAAAAATATAAGAAAGCGATAAGCTTATACCAATAGAAAAAACAATAAAATCTTCTTAGGGAGATTTTATTGTTTATACCAGATATTTTAGGGTTTAATCTGCCCCTTTTTTCTCTTTCGCGATAGCTATATCCTCGCTATCCGGCTGCATTTCGTCCTGTTCTAATTCGGCTGCCGCTTCATATTGCAGGCTGATGAAAATAGGAAAATGATCCGAGCCAAAATTGTGAAGCCTTTTCATTTCCCTAATTTTTAAATGCGTCGAAATAAAAGCATGATCTAAAGGAAACCTCAGGAAAGGATAATGGGCATGAAAAGAATTGTAGAACCCTCTCCCCTTTCTTGGATCGAGAAGTCCGCTCATTTTCAGGAAAAGTTCGGTGGTGTAACTCCACGCCACATCATTCAGATCACCAATCACAATTACCGGCAAGTCTGAATCTTTGGCCAGATCGGCAACTAATAAAAGTTCCTTATCCCGCTCTTTCGAGGTTGGATTTTCCATAGGAACAGGCGGCTCAGGATGCACTGCAAACATTTGAACGGCTTGTCCGCCCGGCAAAATAATTTGGGTATGGATAGAAGGAATGTCGTTTTCGACCAGATATTTTACTTCGGTATTTCGAAGTTCCAGTTTAGAATACAACAACATGCCATACGTATTTTCTAAAGGCACTTTTTTATAAAACGGAAAATGTTCTTCGAGTGAGTTCGTTTCTTTTTCCCAGACAGTGTGCGTTTCCAGCAAAAGCACCACATCCGGATTTGCTTTGTGGATTTCTTCCAGACAGCCTTTGTAATTGGTATTAAACTGATACACATTGCTAATCATGACACTGAATCTGTTTTCGGGTATTTCAGTAGTAATGCGCTGCACATGTTTTTTTCCCAGCACTGTAAAAGGCAGTATTTGTTTTAAAAGGTAGCATGCATTTACCACCATGATAAGCAAAAGCAGATCATTAAAATCATACTCCTTTCCGCTACTGTAAAATGCAAGAAATACAATGCAGATAGTAGTAAGAACCAGTTTCTGAAGTCTTGGATAATCGCAAACCCGGAAGATCCAGTATTCATTTTTAATGAGTGGAATAAAAGTAATAATTGCCAATATAATAGAAAGGACAAAGAAAAAGTACTGCATAAACCGGGATACAAGAATTTAATATTATATAACTGTAAGATAACGTATTTTTTACTAATTGGCAATAAATACGGAATAAAGCACAGCTACAATATAAATGATAATTAAGTAAGCAATTCCAAGAATCGTATAAAGAAATACGGGACGCTTGTTGTTAATTTTAGAAAGATACTAAGCCTGAAAAGCAATCATTTAAAGAATTAACCCATAAAAGATATTATTATGACAACAGATAACGAAAGAAATTACAATCAGGACGATTATACTTTCAACCCCGACAATCAAAGCTACATTGATCAATACGAACAGGAAAACAGCGACGAAGAAACTGCTGAACCTACCGAAAATGAAAATCTGGATACCGAATTCTCGAACGCACTTGATCTTGATGATTTTGAAAATGATTTTGATGAAAATGATGAACAAGAGGAAGATCCAAAAGAAAATGAAGAAGAAAATTACGATCAGGAAGAAATTACCGAACCCGATACATTTGCTGACGACGGTTATAAAATAGATTAGTTTTTATAAGTATCAAATTGAAATTTACGCCATCTTAAGTTGAAATTATGATTTAATAAAGCCTTTCAAAATACTACATTTTGAGAGGCTTACTAAAAAAAATGTTATGAAAGTTTCACTACTCACTATATTAGCTGCTTTCTTCTTTTCATGCCAGCAAAAGGAAAATAAAAAAGATACTGTTTATCCTTCGGATCCTGTTTCTACAAAGGAAATCACAGCAGAAAAAAAAGTTCAGGAGAATAAGCAAAATGGTGATACAATTTACATGCAACACAGAAATGAAAAGGGTTTCTTTGCAGCTGAAGGCGTTTTAGATTCCATTCATCAGAAAATATATGTTGTGTTTAAAAATGAAAATCCGGGTGAACTGAACGCAAAAATAATTACACCATCAGGTAAAGGAAACATTCGTTTCAACCAGATTATTTTTCCAGATCAAACTTCAGACGGCCCGTTTGGAATGGATTTAAAAATTCCGCTGACGCAAAAAGGAAACCACGTTTTAGTAATTGGGCATTCGCAAATGGCTGAAAATCCTTATTTTGGAAAATTCAGGGTGGAAGTTAATTATTAAAAAGCAGTATCAAAAAATAGAAATATCCTGATTATAAGGGAGTATAGAGATAATAAGGATTAACTTACTGCCTGGTGTGATTTACTCAGAATGCCATTTTGGATATAATTTTATAATCAGCCCTTTCAGTCGGTTTTGGTAATCCTCCATCAGCCACTCCTTATAATTTTTACTGGCGTTATCCAGACATTTTACATATTGTTTTACGCGCCATTCGATTTCAGGTGCTAATGCTTCAGCAAGCGAAATTGCCTGAGTCAGTGTTTCGGCATTCTCCAGACACATCTTAGCCTGCTGACGAACAGATTGCTGAATGACCGTTTTCGGTTTTTTATCGGTATCAATAGCTTCCTGATAATAGCTTTCGATATCAAACGTCATTTCAAGTGTTTTAGGAAACATCGCTCTTAATTCGGCCGAAAGTGCATGAGATTGTACCGAAGATCCGGAACCCGGCTGGTACCGCATTTGTTTTGCAAAAGCTTCAGGATGCTCGAAGGCAAATTTCCAGTCCACAGGATCCTGCCATTCACCAAATCGCTGGATATTATTACCCAGATCAATAATGGTAAACGCTTTTTTTGAAGCAAGCTTTCGGGATCCGCGTCCTATCATTTGATGGTAAAGGGTTATGATGTTGTTGCCCTGTTAAGAATGACATTCCGAATCCCAGGCTCATCAAAACCGGTGGTAAGTATCGAAACCGAAGTCAGTACAGCATTTTTTGTTCTTTTGAACCATTGCAAAATTTCTTTCCGCTCCTGATTCGGCGTTTTATTGTCCAGATGTTTGATGGCAATACCCGCAGCCGTAAAAGCTTCGCATACTTTTAGAGAAGTTTCAATACCATTATTAAAAATAAGTGTTTTTTTTCCTTTAGCCTTTTCTGTATAAGCCTGAAGCAATAAATCAAGCATGGCAGGCGAACTGTATAATTCGTTTGAAGAACTTACTGTATAATCGCCATGAATTCCGGTTTTTAAGGTATTCAGTTCTACCTCATAAGCAACGGATTGTGGCTTTGCCAGAAAACCATTCGCAATCAGGGATGCAATATCTTCTCCTGTTATCAGTGATTTGTACTGTTTTTTCATTGGTTTTGAAACATCAGAACTAAAAGGAGTTGCCGTTACTCCAATTATAAAGGCCTTTTTAAAACTACCCATTAATTTCCGGAAAGAATTATGATGCGCTTCGTCAATAATCACGAGACCCACATCCTGAACCTTTACTTTTTTGGATTTAATTCTGTTTCGCAATGTTTCTACCATCGCCACATAACAATTGCAGTCTGTTTTGAAATTATTGCTTGTACTGCTGATGATCCGGTTTTCGACACCTGTCTTTTTAAGCGTAGCCGAAGTTTGGGTGCATAATTCTTTTCGGTGTGTCAGGATTACAACCGTCTTATTAAACTGTTCTATAAATCTTCTGGCTATTTCTGAAAATACAACGGTTTTTCCGCCGCCAGTTGGTAATTGGTATAAAAGCCTGCTTTTTGATGTAGTGGCTATTTCCTCAAAAATAGCATCAATATCCCTTTCCTGATACCCGTAAAATGATGTTTTGGATTGTAGTGTTTTTTCCATGTCAGGTGCTGTCTTAAATCTTGTATCTGCTGTATTAAGTGAAAAAAACCTGTATCATTACATAATACAGGTTTTAAATGATTTTAATGTCAGAGATTATTATTTCTCGTCCTCTTCGGCAGCATCAAAGTTGATTGTATTGTAGGCAGCCTCAGTCAATAGTGTATCGGCTTCTTTTTCTTCTGCCAGTGTTTTTTCCAGTAAAAGTACTGCGTCGTCTTCACCTAAAGTAACACCAAAAGCAGCTAATGTTCCGTAAGTAGCAATTTCATAATGCTCTATTTTCTGGGATGCGGCAATAATTCCGGCGTCACGAACAGGGCCTTTTTCGGTTTCTTCCATGATGCTTTCGCCTTCTTTAATAAGACCTTCCATCGCATCGCATTTTTTAGCAACCGGTTTTTCCCCAACTAAAGAAAACACTTTTTCCAGTCTTTCCTTTTGTTCCTCGGTTACGGCTAAATGCTCGTTAATCGCTTTAATCAGATTTTCAGAAGTAGCATTTTTTGCCATTTTAGGCAATGCTTTGATCAACGCTTTTTCTGCCCAGTAAATATCTTTAAGCGAATCTATAAACAATTCTCTTAATCCATCTGCTGCAGATGATTTTGCTTTTACAACTCCTGCTGCATTTGTTTTAGATGCTGTTGCTGATTTACTTTTTGGAGCAGCTGTTTTGGCTTTTGTAGCCGTTGTTTTTTTTGCTGCTGTAGTTTTAGCTTTTGTAGCTGTGGTATTTTTTTCTGCGGTTTTCATAATAATTAATTTTTAAGTATATCCAAATTTACCTGTACCTACTGAATTTACTTTACAGAAATTTTTTAAATACTTACACTATTCAAATCTTTGCCTTTTTATTGTGACTAAATGAAATGTACGCTGTAGCAGAAAAGACTTCTATGCTTTCTGCTTCCCTATTTACATTATAAGTAAAATGACTTTTGTTACAATTTAGAACTACAACTGCATCAAAATTAGTCTCTTCTGACTTAATTTTGCATTCCCCGGACAGATCAGGCTTCCGGTTGTGACAGAAGATGAAAGAGACAGAATATGCCATCGTAGATATTGAAACCACAGGCGGGAATGCCAGTGGCAGCCGAATTACAGAAATTGCTATTATTATCCATAATGGCAAAAGTATTATTGATCGTTTTGAGACACTGGTCAATCCTCAAAAGGAAATCCCCGCTCCTATTTTTGCACTGACCGGAATTAATAACGAAATGGTACGGAATGCTCCCATTTTTGATGATATTTCAGAGAAAGTCTTTGAGCTCCTTACAGACCGCATTTTTGTTGCACATAATGTGAATTTTGATTATACTTTTGTTCGTCATGAACTGGAAAAATCGGGATTTAAATGGAAAGCAAGAAAATTATGTACCGTTCGTGCAGCCAGAAAAATTCGCCCGGGATATAAATCGTACAGTCTTGGAAATCTTTGCAAGTCATTGGATATTCCGTTACAAAACCAGCATCGCGCCGGCGGGGATGCAGATGCTACAGTTATACTATTCTCCCGATTATTAGAATGGGATGCCGATGGTCATCTGCAAAAAATGATTAAAAATACGGCACTGGACCAGCGTTTACCTCCTAACCTTCCTCCTGAAGATTTTGACGCTTTACCCGAAAAACCAGGTGTTTACTATTTTTATAATCAGGTAAACAAGGTAATCTATGTTGGAAAAGCAATCAATTTAAAAAAGCGTGTTGCGTCACATTTCAGCGGTCATAAAATCACGCCCCAGCGGCAGCATTTTCTTCGGGATATTCATGCGATATCTTTTGAAGTCTGTGCTACAGAACTTATGGCTTTACTGCTGGAATGTACTGAAATAAAAAAGCTCTGGCCGGTTTATAACAGGGCACTAAAGCGTTTCGAACCCAAATACGGATTGTATGAGTATGAAGCCCGAAGCGGGTATAAATATTTAGTTACTGGAAAACTCAGCAAGTTTCAAACCTGCATTGAACATTTCAATACCGTTCATGAAGGCATAAATATGCTTATGAGCCTGAAACAGGAGTTTGAAATTGATAATCGGTTTTGCAAATACGGCATCACTACTGCAGGAGAAATTTTTCCGGACAATACTACGCCTTTGCCCGAAGTGCAGACACATAATGAAAAAATAGAAAATGCAATTGATTATGTGCTAAGCAGCAGATCTAGCTTTGCTATTCTTGATAAAGGCCGTTCTGCAACCGAACGCAGCTGTATCTGGGTTGAAAACGGACATTTTTACGGCATGGGCTATGTTGCATCCGATATTGGATTTGCGGATCCGTCTGAGGTAAAGGATTATGTAACACCTTATATAAGCAATCAGTATATTATGCATCTTATTAATAGTTACGCCCAGAAATATCCTGGAAAAGTTTTTAAGGGAAGAGTTCCAAAAAAGAATCTTAAAAACATCTCCATATCGTTAGATGAAGCTGATTTTATTCACGGCTTATAACATAATCACGTTATTGTGTTGTAAATATGTGAATTACATAACACTTCATGATTTTTATATAAGTTAAAAAAGCGATTGCTGCTGTATTTTTGTACTTATCTAAAACACTCAAATCATGGAAAACTCAAACACATACAACAGCACAGCCTACAGTACAGAATCTCTACACAGCCAGATTTGTTTAGCCGATAATATCGATTTTATTTATAGAAAAGCCTACAGAGGAGACTGGGGACATTGGGATGACTTACCTGATACTACTACTACAACTGTGGATTGCCCTGGAAAAAACAGCGAAATGAATTCAATTGGACTAAGAAAGGTTCAAAATGAAAATAGCTACTTATAATGTAAATGGTGTTAACGGCCGTTTACATGTCCTCATTCGCTGGCTTGAAGAAGCTCAACCCGATATTGTTTGCCTTCAGGAGTTAAAAGCACCTCAGGATAAATTTCCGATCAAAGCAATACAGGATGCGGGTTATAATGCGATATGGCATGGACAAAAGCAATGGAACGGAGTTGCTATTCTGACCCGCAATCTTGAAATTGAAGAAATTACCCGGACACTTCCCGGAGATGAAGAAGATGTTCAAAGTCGTTACATCGAAGCACTTATTGGTGGTATCGTTATTGCGTGCCTCTATCTTCCGAATGGCAATCCGGCACCGGGACCTAAATTCGAATACAAGTTAAAATGGTTCCAAAGACTTTCTCATCGTGCTGAAATCTTGCTTGGCCTTAAAACTCCTGTAATTCTGATAGGTGATTTCAATGTTATGCCTACTGAATTAGATGTTTATAAACCCGAAAAATGGCTAAAAGATGCCCTCTTCAGACCGGAAGTCAGGAAAGCTTTTAACAATATTGTGACACAGGGATGGACAGATGCTATCCGTACTTTATATCCGAATGAAAAAATCTATACTTTTTGGGATTATTTCAGAAAAGCTTACGAAAGAGATGCCGGTCTACGAATTGATCACTTTTTATTAAGTCCGCAACTAGCTAAAAAATTAATTGCCGGTGGTGTTGACCGTCATGTCAGGGGCTGGGAAAAAACCAGTGATCATGCACCGGTTTGGATTGAACTCCATGATGTAAAGTAAAAACCTAGCCATTTAAAAAATCACATAATAGAAAAAAAACCTGCAATAATCAATACTGCAGGCTTCTGAATCAATAACTAGTGTTATAAAGTAATGAATCATAATAGATAGAATCCCTACCTATTCTTTTTAATCTCATTGCACTACTGTTTTGGAACAGCTGTGGTGTCTGTAATTACCGTAGTAGTATCCTGAGGAACATTTGTAGTATCTATAGCTGTAGAATCAACAGTTACTGCGGTTGAGTCGTAAGTTGCATCTGCAGGAACAGTATCTGCTTTTTTACAGGAAAAAGAAAGTCCGGCTACAAGAACTAACAAGGCAATTTTGGTTTTGATACGTGTTTTCATAATAACATCTTTTTTATTAATATTGAATAATTTCAAATTTAGGTGTTGAATACCTTAAATTCTTACATAATTATTATTAATTTTTATAGAATACCAGTATTAATACATTAAATATTAAGATGTTATGAATTTCTTGTTTTTTAAAAATTATCAGCCTTAACTTTATCTCATAAAAATTGGTCAGCTATAAATATTTAAAATGGTTATAGTTCCTAAAACATCAAATTACAAAACAACAGCAATATTGTTTCTCTTAGAACTGCTCCTGATAATAAGGTCTGATTCAATTATTTTGGTTATCACTTCGTCACTTTCCTTATTCTTCAAAATATGATCAAAGTAAACCATGGCTGCCTGATACCCCAGTCTTTCACTATTTTGATCTACGGAAGATATAGAAGGTGTAATGATTTCCGTAAAAGGTTCATTAGCATATCCAAAAATACCAATATCCTCAGGTATCTTAAGTCCGGATTGCGTAATGGCCAGCATAATTCCCAAAGCCTGAATATCTGATATAGCCAGGAATGCGTCAGGAGGTTCTGGTAATGCAAGAAGCTTAAGGGCAGTCTGAAAAGCATTTTCTTTACTGATATTATCCTCTACAATAAAATGATCCGGAACGTACATTCCGGCTTCATTAATCGCTCTGATGAAACCTTCTTTCCTGTTCATATATAAATCCATATGCAGCGGTCCACCAATAAATGCAAGCCGCTGGTAACCTTCATCAATCATGCTTTTTGCAGCTTTATAAGTTGCATCCTTATTGTCGTTTATAACTCTGTGACCCGGAAAATTTTCATCACAGCGGTCAAATTGAATAACATTGATTTTATGTTCTAAAACCTGCCCGAGAACATTAGCAGACTGTGTTTCTTTAGAAAGAGAGATCAAAATGCAGTCGACATTCTGGTGAATAAGAGTTTCGATAGCTGTTTTTTCAACATCTGATTTTTCATGAGACTGGCAAATAATCAGATTATGTTTGTTTTCAGTACATGCTTTCTCAATTCCGGAAATAGCATCCGAAAAGAAATTCTGATTGATATGAGGTACAATTACACCAAGGGTCATGGATGAACCACGTCTTAAGTTTGCTGCCTGTGTATTGTGTTTGAAATTAATTTCGGCGGCTTTTTTTAAAACAACCTGCCTTACTTCTTCCTTTACACCCGGCTTACCATTCAGGGCTTTGGAAACATAAGATACCGAAAGTCCAAGTTCTTTTGCTAAGTCGTATATCGTGATTCTTTTTGTGTTCATTGTTGTAAATATATTTTAATGAATCTACTTGTAACCATTGGGTAAAAATTATTAAAGTCGTTAGTTCAGGTGTTTTTGTGCGGTAAACAGCTCTATTTTACACTTACAACCAGAGGGTTATTTATTTCATGATAAAAATTTTCCAGATAGTCAAACCATTTCTTTGCATCCGTAAATTTTCCTGCTTTATCCCATGCCGCACCTGAATAGTAAATGATGGGTTCATTATTTTGAACTGTAGTTTTTGCTAAGAGCTGTATTTTGTCTGCCCACATATTGCTGACCGGCGTCGTCAATATGACTCCTGTAGCTGTTGTGCCATTTTTATCAGAAGCTGGCTCCCAATATGCCATAATTCCCTGCTGTTCATTGAGTAAAATCTTTCCGGGATTAGCTCTTTTGCTGATTCCTGCGACAACCGGCAATGTTTGTGTTTCATCAAAAGTGTAGCTATTCTCGATGCGACTGAGCTGTGAACCGGCATCGAGTGATATGGTTTTTATTACACTGGCTTTTATTCCGCCAGCATTCCATGTATCATAAATCAATTGAAAAGTGGATCGTAACGGACCATTGTCGAGCATTTTCCACCGATGATAATTAGCTGAATAGCGAATAGTATCTTTTACATATGGTGCCATATTTCCTGCACCTAATGTATGCCCAACCTGATAATAATCCAACCCATCTCCGTGATCGGTATGGTAATCTGCCAGTTTATAACGTTCATTAATGACCATTTTATTAGTTCGTTTGACCCATACATCAAAACCATAAGCATCTTCGTTTGACCCTTCAATTGCTTTGCCATACGTACGAAAAGCAATCTGATCGTTCTCCCATGCAAAATCATCTTTGCGTTCCGGAACATACCTGGCATAGGTCTTTACTGTAAATACTTCGGGCTTTCCTTTCTGAACAAAAAGAGTCAGTGTTGATTTTGCTTTTATATCTACCTGAACCAGCAAATTCTGAATAACAGAAGACATTCGGTGCTCTAACTGAAAAATCACCTGTTTCTTCGTTTTTGGATTAATTACAACAAAATTTGAAGTATCGATTTCAGGATAACGTTCTAAAATGTTTTTCCAGCTTATGGCTACAACAGCCTCTTTGCGATCTAAATCCGAATGGTTTTCGATACTAATAGCTGCCTTATTTTGTGCCCAAAAACACATCGGAATACTAAAAGCGAAATAAAAAAAGAGTTTAATTGACTTCATGAACATTGATTTTAATTATCGTGACACACCATTACAGATATTAATCATTTTTGTTTTGCATAAAATCCGGGAAACCGCTTTTTGTCCATTCTACAACTCTTGCACGTGTTGCACGATTTTTATCAGATAATTCATGACCGTGAATTTCTTTGTAATCCCTTGCATGATAAATCATTATAGTAGATTTTCCGTCTTCGCTTGTAGTAAATGAATTATGTCCGGGCCCAAATCTTTTTAGTTCTTCATTTGTATAGAATACGGGTGCCGGAGCTTTATGCCAATTCGCAGTATTCAGTAAATCAGTATTTTCATCAATCCATAACAAACCCATGCAATAGTTATGATTTGTGGCGCTGGCTGAATAGGTTACAAATATTTTTCCGTTCTTTTTAATTACGGCCGGACCTTCGTTTACATTGTATTTTTCCCTTTCCCAGCTGAATTCAGGTTCTGTTAAAATAATTTCAGGTCCTGTAAGAGTGGTTGCGTTTTTCATTTCAGACAGGACCAAAGCAGTTCCATTATCCCCACCCCTTACATTTTGTGCCCATATAAGATATCTTTTGCCTTTATGCTCAAAAGTAGTTGCATCCAAAGAGAACGATTCTTTTTGTGTTTTCAACTGACCTTCTTCTGTCCATTTACCTTCCATCGGATTTGCGGAAGGATTTGACAAGACCCACATCCTTATATTCCAGATATTTTCAGACTCCCCTGCAGCAAAATAAATATACCATTTACCGTTTATTCTATGCAGTTCAGGCGCCCAGATATGGCTGCCCATTACTCCTTTTTCATGTTTGTGCCAGATTTCTTTTTCTTTCGCTTCTTTTAATCCGTTAATACTATTGGCTTTTCGTAATACAATACGATCATATTCAGGCACTGTTGCAATTAAATAATAGTCACCATTATCTGCTTTATATACCCATGGATCAGCTCGCTGCTCTGCAATTGGATTATTGAATGCAATGGTTTGTGAATTGCCCAGATATGGATTGATTCCGGCGATTATTGCCAAAATTAAAATTCGAACTAATTTCATGTTTATTTATATATTTATTTATTTATGCTTGTAAAAATAATTTGTAAAAACTGGTCACTAAGCAGCTTTTTGACGTCTCTTGTGTAAATGCAATTGGGTTTATCATACTCACCATTTGAACACTAATTAGTATGTCTAAAAACGTAAAGTAAACTTCACTAATAATTATATATTTATAATAATTGTATAATCAACACTTACAAAAAAAGGCATTTTTTTTATAAATGCACTTAATATTTAAAAATAATTTAAGTAAAAAAATCTAAATGCATTACTATTGTAGCATAACTCATTTAAATTTCATTCTAATAATAAAAAAAACTTCTGATGGAGAAGTGCAAAATCATTATAAATAATGAAAACTTCTTATTTTAATTAGAATAATTTTGTTTTTTTGAATAATATATTAAATGATTAATATTATTAATGAATTAATGAATCAAAGAATTAAAAAAAGAAACAGGACAGGCTTGATTTCTTGATAACATTTTCTTTCAAAGATTTTCCTTTCAAAATTCAGTTACTTTAAATTAAAACAAATGGATCAAGAGTATTCGATAGCCCTGTTAACCTGCTGGTATGGAGATTACCCATGGTATTTCCCTTATTTCATCAAATCTTGTGCCCACAATCCAACAATTGACTTTATAATTGTAACAGGCAATACTCAGGAAATCCCGGATAAACCTTTAAATGTTATTATAATTAATAAATCATTAAAAGACTTCAAGGCTGTAACAGCTACAAAATTTGGTTTTGAAGTGAATTTCGACAATCCTTATAAAATATGTGACTTCAAGCCTGCTTATGGTTTACTGTTTCAGGATATTCTTGAGAAATATGATTATTGGGGACATGGTGATATTGATATGATGTATGGGGACATCAGGAGTTTTATCACACCCAATATCTGCAATCAATATGATCTTATAAGTGCACACAAGGATTTTATAACGGGAACATTTTGTTTGTTTCGCAATAATGATTTAATGCGGACTTTGTTTATGGAAAGCCCTGATTATCAAAAAGCTTTCTCTTCTAATGAATATTCAGGATTTGATGAATGTGATTTTCTATTTGATGAATTACAGACACCCGGTATAACAGTTTTCGACTTTCCAGATCATATAAGCATGACTCATGTAGTTTGTAAAGCACACAAAGAAAAAAGAATAAAGGTTCTTTTTGAGTCCTACATGCATAAAAGAATGAGTAATAAAATGAGGTGGGATAATGGACGGATTATATATTCAAATAAAAAAGAATGCTTGTTCTATGATATGATACAATACAAAAACGAATGTGAAGATAAAACCGTAATATACCCTATACCCAATATTTTTTATTTCAATAAAAAAGGCATTAATAAAAATAGTTTCTGGAGGTTAGCCGGACTAAAGATGTTACCCAAAAGGAAAATCTTTAAAAAAGTACGAATTTTTCAGCTTTAATAAACAGTTTGTGATTTTTCTTTGTAAATTTTTCTAAAGAGTTTGGTAATCAGGGTTTTTTATGAAAATGTTAAAGCTTAATTTGTATCTTTGTCTACCCTATTTCTTAAAAAACCAAAACCAATAATGCCCGAAGTTATACTGATAGATCCAAAAACCATTTTTTTGCTATATTTTTGGGGAAATTTTTTTACCTGTATTCTTATTTTTAGTTATTCATTTTCCTATGCTACAATTGAAAGCAGAAAAATACTAAAATGGTTTGGTCTAGGAAAATTATTATTGACCATCGCATGGGTACTGATTATTTTAAGAAATATTATAGACAATTTTCTATCGATCAATCTGGCTAATTCTATGGTTTTTTGTGCCTGTTGTTATGAAACAGTAGCAATGTTATCGCTTCTTAAAACTAATACCAAAAAACGTTTCAGATTACAGATTGCAATTACGTTAGCTGCGATAATAATTTTTAATGTCGGAACCTTTTTAGGATGTACAATAAATACCCGTGTTTTAATAGGGGCAATTGGGATATTTGCCATTTATTTACCACCAACGATTCATTATTTTACTGAAAAAAGGAAGAAAAATTTTTTCAGAACATTTTATGTACTCTGTTATGTTGTATTTGAGATTCTGATCATGGTACGCGCTATTTACAGGTACATCTATCCGCAAAATATTTTTTTTTCCCACAATACACTGGACAGCCTTTATAGTATTAGCTTATTTCTGGTAGCCCTTGTTGGAATTATAGGTTTTTTGCTTCTGGTTAAAGAAAAACAAGATCATAAAATACAGAAACTTTTGGATGACAAAAACCAATTCTTTTCCATTATATCGCATGATTTGAGGGGACCGGTAGGCGCAGCAGCATCCCTTTCTGAATTATTGGCTGAAGACATAGAAAAATACAGCCGTGAAGAAATCAGAGAGATTTCGGAAATTTTATGTCAATCAAATAAAAACAGTTACAAATTACTGGAAAACCTTTTAGAATGGTCGAGAGTACAAACCGGAATGATTACATTCAGCCCTAAAAAGATAATCTTAAATACACTGATTGAAGAAAATATTGAACTACATAAAAATGCCGCATTAAATAAAAATATACATCTTTTATTTGAACCAGGTGATGTTATTGAAGTTCAAGCAGATAAAAATATGATTGATACTGTTTTACGGAATTTACTGAACAATGCAATTAAATTTACAGACAAAAATGGTAAAGTTGAAATAAAACTCATAAAAAAAGATCGAAAGATTGAAGTAGCTGTCATTGATAACGGGATTGGAATTCCTGATGAAATTAAAGACAAATTATTTAAAATTAACCGAAAAGTAATTCAAAAGGGAACAGAAAATGAAACAGGCAGCGGACTTGGTTTATTGCTCTGCAGCGAATTTATAAATATACATAAAGGAAAAATCTGGGTAGAAAACAATGATAGTAAAGGTACTACTTTTAAGTTTACCTTACCATTAGTAAGTCCAAGAGTTGTTCATGTGTAGAAATATAAACTTCAATGTTTTCTTTAATTCATATCACATAATTCCCTTAAAGTAATAAGATGAGTTATTGTACAACCTGAAATTACCTAAACAAGTTATACTACTCCCTTGTTATATATTAAATCGTAACAAGGAAGTTTGATTTTATTATATGCCTTTACATGATGAATGAAACAGTTGGCTTCGTAGGATATAAAAAATTATTTTTTAAAATTAGAATTTAATTCTTTCATACCTTCAAAAACGAGCCTGGCAACTTCTACAGCACCTTTGGTTTGAAAATGAGTGTTGTCTTTTTCGCCTTCTGGATATGCTTCGTATTTTCCTGCAGGTAAATTCATGAAATAATTGTCAGAAACAAAATCTTTTCCCTTTTTTGTAAAAAAATCTCTTGAAGCTTTATTTAAATCTATTAAAGGCACCTGCATTTCAGCAGCAACATCTTTAGGAGCTTTATCGTATTCGCCATGTACATCGTTTAAAACGTTATCTTTCCATGGATAATTTCTGGCTACAGGAGTCAGGATAATTGGATAGGCCCCTTTTTCTCTTGTCTGTGATACAAACAGTCTTAAAAATTCTTTATAACCTTTTATATCTACATATCTTTCTGTTTTCTCAACTGATGCGTCATTATGACCAAACTGCATCATCACAACGTCTCCTTTTTTGAGATTTTCATATACTGCCCTCCAGCGTCCTTCCTGAAAAAATGTCCTTGTACTTCTTCCCCCCTTTGCCCTGTCATCGATACGGACACTATCTGATTGTATTAAATTTTTTATTTGTTTCAGACTGTCTTTTGCAAAAAACTGCTGAAAGACCTGACCCCAACCTGTAATTGGATATCTCGTTTTCATATAATCTTTTCCAGGTTCATAATTATTGGTATAATCAGCCATTGTAGAATCTCCGATTAAGTAGACTGTTGTCGAATTTGATTTTTTTGGTATAAAAGACATTATTACAAGGCAGGCTGCAAAGCAAAATAAGAAGGTTTTAAATTTTAATTTCATTTTATTTATATACTATATTTATTTTTAAATTAATCAAAAAGCTTAAATGAATTAATATTTATTTTTAGAGTTGAATAAATTCATTTTTGCCTTAATGACCATACAAAACTACAAATAATAAGAAAAACAATATTTTAAAAAATGTTATGTTTATCAATAGATCTATTTATTTTTTTTGTTCTTTTCTAATTTATTTGCTTACCGTTAAATTCATTTTTAAAACACATTAAAGAATAATTTTTAACAAAAAATAAAGTTATTTTATTAACATATTTCCTAACTTCAATAAACCAAAAAATATTTTCCTATTTAAAAAAAAACAAATTATGCGTGTATCAGTCATACGAAAAAATATAAAATTTACACCGGATTCAAAAAGAGTCGTAGCACGATATTTTGTCAATGGTGATGAGCGGACTAAACAAATGGTACTTCGCATAATGACATTAAACGACAAACAAGTATTAGAAACCCTGGAGCAAACACTTCGTGAATTTGCCAGACGTCACCGAAATATTTCTGCTATATTTTTAAGACACTGCGAAAAAGTGCGTGATGTTATTGAAAGCATGCAGATTGATTATGAAGCTTTGTCTCTTGACCGAAAAATGCTAATTGGTTCTTTTTGTACAATGGAGTATGCAATAGAATCTGCCGCTATTTTCAATCCGTCTATTATAGAAGATTTTGACCAGAGTGGTCTCGAAGCAGGAGAAAAAAGGGTTATTATTTCTTTTCGGGCAACAGGTGAAGGCCACATCTCATCAATTGTTTTCAGAAGAGGAATTCTGGACAGGGATAATAACCTGCAGGTTATGAAAATTGGGCATAATATTGATAAAGCTGAGATTATACACAAAAGTTTTTTCAATAAGGAGCGATTTTTATTGAAATTATCTGAAATGCATACACAAGACAAGTACATAACCCAAATTATGCAGGATTTGCCTGATGAGTTTGAATATGCAGTACTAAAAGACGTTATAAATACTGCTTTGAGTGACCCATCAATTCGTGAAGAAAGAAGAACTGCATTAAACGAAATATTCTGGCTCGCAAAATCATTTTATGATGTTGAGTTCAAGCATGATTCTGATCTTACAGAGCGGGTTATATTTCCCATATCCGATTCTGAAAGTCGCGGCATAGAAGATGCCCGCTTTGTCCGTTTTACAGATGATGACGGCTCTTCGCGTGTAATGGCTACCTATACAGCTTATAACGGCCATACCATATTACCAAAACTAATTTCTACTGAAGATTTTTATACTTTTAGGGTAATGCCTTTGCATGGTGCCGGGGCACAAAATAAAAATCTGGCCTTGTTTCCAAGAAAAATAAAAGGCAAATATGCGATGCTTGCCAGAATAGACGGTGTTAATAATTATATCATGTATTCTGACAGAGTTACCCAATGGAATACCCCTATTCTTCTTCAGGAACCTCGTTATACCTGGGAGTTTACACAAATTGGAAACTGCGGATCTCCGTTGTGGACAGAAGAAGGCTGGCTTGTTATTACACACGGCGTAGGTACTATGAGACGTTATTGCATTGGCGCTTCCCTGTTTGATCTTGATGATCCTTCTAAAGAAATTGGAAGACTTACAGAACCATTGTTATCACCACTTGAAGACGAACGCGAAGGGTATGTACCTAATGTTGTTTATTCTTGTGGAGCCATTATTCATAACAATAGTCTGATATTGCCTTATGCGGTATCAGATTATTCATCAACTTATGCTGTAGTTGATATGGTAGAATTATTAGATGCTTTGAAGAAGAGTAAATAGTAATAAGATTTAAATGTAGAATCATAAATCCCATCTTAATCAATGGGATTTTTTACTTTAACTTAGGCTTAAAAATAGCTAAAATCCAAATAAGCTGTTTTAAGGTGTTTTTTTTATAAAAATGATCAAATATATACCTTTTATAAAATAATGATTTTAATAGGAGATATTAAGGTTATTTTTAATCGATAATATTTATTAAAAAAAATATTTAATAGTTAAAATTAATAATTCGTAATTTTGTAAAAATCAATTCCCATTTGGAATTTTTTCAATTAAATGTTTCCAATAGCGTTTTGGCATATGCTGAATATGGAGTTTCATATTTTTCCGTGATTCAATCGTAACGCTGCTAAAATAACGCCGCCAAAGATTTTGAAAAAACTCTTCCTGCTCATCACAGATTTCGTTTAAATATTTAGATGATGTAACTTTCATATTAAACTGCAATTCTATAGTTGCAACATTTTCAAGATCATAATAAATACCATATTTACGTTTTGCATCATAAATTAACCAGCGCTGATCTGCATAACGATTTTTAAAATGACTTTCTATTAGAGGTAAAACATCACAGTCTGGTTCAATGATTGCATAATACAATTGCTCTTTCGTTAGTTTAAAACGAACAAATGCTTCCATTCGATGCGCCTCTTTTCTCGTCAGCCGTATTGCTTTTCTAAGATCCCACACGGCATTATTACTAAAATCTTCTTCTACATTTTTTGTATTAGCAAATACATGCTGTACAAACTGAAACATTGTTTCTTCTATGTCTGGAAGTTCAGACAAAAATGCCTTATACATATCTGAAAAACCTTCTGCCGAAAGTCGTAGCTTTAATCCGTCTAAAACACGTTTTGCTTTTGAGATATCCGTTACCACTAAATGAGAAGTTGCAAAAAGCAATGTTCCAGAAGTTTCATTTTTTGCAAATACAATATCAGAAAGTTTAAACTCATAAACTTCAAATATAGCCGTAAGCCATCCTTCATAAGTTCCGTCGTAAATTACTTCTGTCATTTTGATTAAAATAAAGCAAGTTGATTAGAAAAATCGTTTTTATATTTACTTTTTTGGAAATTTAAGATATGATCCTTGATTTGAATCGATGTTAAATCTTTCTGAAGTTGAAATGGCGTAGCAAAAGCCAGGAAATATTTGGAACGCGAATATGCAATTCCCATTTTTTGTAAATCGTGCGGAAGCAGTTTTTTAAACTTCCTTGCTGCTACAATTTTTTGCGCACTTAAATATCCAATTCCGGGAATTCGTTTTATTATTTCCAAATCGGCCGTATTAATATCAACAGGAAATTGATTCAGGTTGCGCAAAGCCCATCCAAGCTTTGGATCGATATCAAGATCAAGATTAGGCTGATTGAACCCGACAATTTCATTTACATCAAATCCGTAATAGCGAATGAGCCAGTCCGCCTGATACAAACGGTTTTCACGTATTATAGGAACAGGCGTTCCAATGGCAGGCAGGCGATTGTCATAACTAATGGGAACATAACCCGAATAATACACCCGTTTCATATTCATTTGCTGATAAAAATAATCTGCCATTCCAAGAATCTCAAGGTCATTTTCTTGTGTTGCCCCAATTACCATTTGGGTGCTTTGCCCGGCGGGAGCAAAAAGAGGTGTTTTATAATTTGATTTTTTTTCTTCTTTATACCCAATAATTTCATTTTTAAGATATTTCATAGGACTAATCACGTCAATATGATTTTTATCTGGTGCTAATAATTTAAGACTCTTTTCTGTTGGCATTTCGACATTTACACTCAAACGGTCAGCGTATAGACCTGCTTCCTTCAGCAATTCATCACTGGCTCCCGGAATCGCCTTCAAATGAATGTAGCCATTAAAGTTATGTTCATTACGCAATTTTTTAGCAATTCTCACCAAACGCTCCATAGTGAAATCAGCATTATCAAAAATACCCGAACTTAAAAAAAGTCCCTCAATATAGTTTCTCCTGTAAAAGCCAATTGTAAGGTCAACAACCTCTTGTACAGTAAAGGCTGCTCGTTTAATATCATTGCTTTTTCTGCTTACACAATAGGCACAATCAAAAATACAATGGTTTGTGAGCAAGATTTTTAGCAGCGACACACAGCGCCCATCTTCGGTGAAGGCGTGACAAATACCATAACCTTTAGCATTTCCCAAACCTTTATTTTTATTTTCACGTTTACTTAAGGCCGACGAACAGGAAACATCATATTTTGCAGCATCTGCCAATATTCCCAGCTTCTCCATCACTCTATCATTTACCATCGGAATTTCTTTTTATTGTTCGAAATATTTTACACAATAAAATTAGTTATTATACATAACAATATATTTATTTTTATTGTTCCAAATTATATCAAACTATAATAAAAATATCACAATGGTTTAAAAAAGAAAACCTCCAAAATCAAATGACTTTGGAGGTTGGTAATTTAATAGAAATTCACGGTTCTGCTACTTTAGGCTATTTATCAGAGCTCAGACAGTTTTGGAAGATTAGTTTAAACTTTCATTATCAGTGTGTTATTTAAATTTTTACAATTTATTGATTTTGGAAGACAAATTAAAATATTTGATAACCTTATATAAAAAAGAGATTTATTACAAAAGATGATTAAAATGAAAATACATCAGAATTTTCAAAATGAGGCAACACTTTTATTTTTAATTTCTAAATTCAAGTCTATTAACCCTCCCATCTAATCTGAAAAAAATTAGACACTATAAGCTATTCACAAAAAAAGATAGAACGTACAGGCTTTGCCTATTTACTAACTTCTAAAAGCATTTAAATTATTGGTAAGCTTAATTATGAGAAAATACGACTATAAGATAAATTTCTAAAATGATTTTCTAATGGATGACGAACACATTATAAGAGTGTATCTAATGGATCACACGGGAAATAAACTTTTATATTGGTACCTTCTCCTAATCTTCCTGTAGCATAAATTGTTCCACCTACTGTCTGCATAATCTTTTTGCATAAGGCGAGGCCAACACCTGAACCATCATATTCTTTCTGATTGTGTAATCTGCCAAAAACTTTAAAAATTGTTTCCGCATATTGTTGTTCAAAACCAATCCCATTATCCGAAAAACAAACCCAATGGCAATAAATATTATCAGAATGAGCAAACAATTCTACCTCCTGAGAAGCTGTTATTTTGATATGTGGAACCCTTTCAGCTGAAGCAAACTTTAAAGAATTTTGGATGATGTTAGAAAACAGCTGCTGCATCAAAAAATATATTGCGTGAACCTCAGGCAAATTTTCATATTCAATTATAGCGTTGTTTTCAGAAATAGTTTCTTCCATTTCCATAAGTGTCGATTTAAGAATATGGTTTAAATCGATTTTTTCTAAATTATCCCTTGTATATTTTATTCGGGAAAATTTGAGAATATCATCAAGCAGTGTCCTCATTCTATTGGCTGATTTCGATACCCTTTGCAAAGAACTCGAAACAGAATCTATCTGAACAACGTCAGGCTCTGCAAGCATTTTAGAAACAAACAACTGAATTTTACGCAGTGGTTCCTGAAGATCATGCGTACTAATCCAGTTCAGATTTTCCAACTCTGAATTTGTTTCCTTTAATATTTCACTTTGTTTGCGATATTTTTCTTCTTCTTCACTTAGCGTGATCATCATTAACTGGTTGTGCAATGTATGAGCAAATTGTACAGCACCGTTAATTTCATATTGCTTCCAAAGAGTGCTTTGATTTTTTATTATCTGTTTCCAAATTTCAAAAGAATTTCGCGGATGTAACCCTTTACTGTCTTTTATAATTGTTTTTTCAGGATCACCAGCCCAATTGATTTCGGATATTGTTTCAGGTCTGTACCATATAATATGATCGGAATTGCCGAGCGGGTGATAAATAATACCTGCAAAACTGGATTTTTTTTCAATATTTCTAAAGTGATCGTTTAATTTATTGGTAACAAATAATTTTTCGGATTCTTTATTGTTAATCTGTACTATTAAATCTTTAATCTGTGCATCAGTTGGTACTAAACCATTTTTGTAAATTTTACCTTTTGAAACAATAGAAACCCCTGCTGCATTACAAATTTTTAGTAATTGTGGTGCATCAGCGATCATCTGGATAGAGTCCTGTACAAACGGGAACTGCAAACTTGTGAGTTGCTCAAGGGCCAAAGCTGTTTCATTAGCATTAACATTTTCATCATTTGACTGCCTTATGTCAATCTGTGAAGTTATAAACTGTCCCTGAAGCTTAGCTGCAAGCCTGATTTCCGGTGAAATGTTTTTACTTGAATAATGGTGACATGCTATAAGACCCCATAAACGATCATTATGAATAAGAGAAATTGTAAGTGTTGCCCCAACACCTATATTTTGTAAATACTCGACATGAATTGGTGATGTGCTTCTTAAGATCGAAAGACTTAAATCAAGGTTTTTATTTTCTTTGTCATCAACAGTAAAAATTGGAACTGGTACATAATCAACATCAACAATAAGCCTCAACTGGTTTTTCATGTACAATTCCCTGGCCTGAGCCGGAATATCTGTATGCGGATAATGCAATCCCAAAAAGGGTTCTAAATCTCCTCTACAATCTTCTGCATATACTTCGCCGTTATACTGTTCATCAAAACGATAAATCATTACACGGTCGTATCCTGTTATTTTGCGTGTACCTTCAGCAACCAGCGCACAGAGATCCTTTAAAGAAGTCGTATTGTTCATTTGGGTCACAAACTGAATCGTCTGTGTATAAACATCAGCCAGTTTTTCTTTACCTGCAAATTGAAATTCGGCTTCTAAAACATAAATATCAAAACTTTTGTGTATGCTAATCTGAAAAAACTTTCCAAGCAAATCAATTTCAAGTGGAAAAACATCCCTAATTTTATCGTTATTGATGTACTCAAAAATTTGTTTTTCTGCTTTAGTCCCAAAAACATCACCAAACTTTTTTCCGAGTGCTTCTGTGTGGGCAATGCTAACATACCAGGAAATATTTGCAGTACAAAAATCTATTTTCCCTTTTGAAGTTAAACCAATCAGAAATCCATGTGGCTGGATTTTACCTGGTATATGTATAGGCTCATGCTCACAGTTAGTTAATGTGATAAGATCACGATTAACAATATCTTTAATCTTCATCATTTTTATATACTCGTAAAATGATTGTAAATACTGTCAAAACCATAAATTGCTCCTTCTATGATTGTATTTCCGCACTTATAATTCTCTTCATATTCTGATAAAAAACCAAGGAAGTTTTTCCAAAAAGTTCCTGTTTTATCTCCATAACCCTGAAAATAGTGAGTTCCTTGATTATTTTCAAGACCTGGTATTTTTGAAATATTTTTTAATATAAATCTACCTCCAAGACTGGAGCCTTCTATCACATATAAAATTCCAAGTGCAAAAGGTATCGTAATTTTACTAGTATTAAAAATATCGTTTGAACCTGTTTTATTGTATTGAAGAAAGGCTAAATCTTCCTCTATTAGATGACTTTTTCTTCTTTGATCTAAATCGGTTATAATTTCAGGCAATAATGGAAAAATAACATTTTCAGTGCTTTTGTGGACATCATACATCAGGCTCAAATAATCGATGTAGTCTGATTTTTTCATCTCTGGAGACAGGATTGATGCTGATATTGGCAGGCTTTCTAATTTTCTGTGGGAATCTGAGGTTTGATTTTTTAAATCGCTAAGAAACACTGAAGATACTAAAGGAATTGAATTTCCACTCATTAAATTGTAACTATTATTTGTTTTGGAGAGTTGGATTATTACTACCTCTCCTTACAAATGTAAAAAAAATGTTTTACTTGTAACATAATATCTAATATGTAAAAGCTTCAAAATATGTTAATTAATATACTATTTAAATGTTTTTCTTGTTTAATCAATAAATAAGTTTATTAGACAGATAAACATTAACATTTTTGTGTATTTATACTTTAAATGCTTTATTACAGTATTTTAAACAGTTAATAATTTTAACAAATGTTTAATTGTTATAATGCAAAAATAAACTTATCATTATAAGAATTATGAAACACTTTATCGTCTTAATATAACAGAATCATTTTTTTAAAGAATAACTTCGTAGAAAATTAACATATCATCATGTATTCAAACATCAGAATCTTAAAAGATATAATAGATAATACACCATTACCAATTGCTGTATATTCAGGCAGCAGCTTAAAAATAGAATTAGCCAATACTGCTATGATCAAAACTTTGGGAAAAGGCGAAGATATAGTGGGGAAAAATTATCTTGATGTTCTGCCTGAAATTCAGAAGGAAGATTTCTTTGATCAGGCAATTACTGTACTTTCAACAGGTATTGCTTTTTATGCTGAAAACAAAAAAGTAGATTTACTCATTAACGGGATCATGAAGTCCCATTATTTTAATTACAGCTTCATTCCTTTGTTTGATGCAAATGGAAAAGTTTATGGCGTGATGAACACAGGTGTTGATGTTACCGATTTACACCTTGCCAAACAAAAAATTCAAAGTGTCGAGGAAAGATTGCGAATCGCTGTTGAATCATCCGGAATAGGAACTTATGAAGTTAATTTACTGACTAAGGAGATTAAAACATCTGATAATTTCAACACTATTATGTGCAGTGAAAACACTCCAAATATGGATGAATTACTATCAAAACTTCATCCTGATGATTTGTTTGCCCATGAAAAAGCGATAAAAGAATCAAAGGATACAGGACTTATAACTTATGAAACCCGCATAATTAATGAAAACTGTTCTAAATGGATTAAAGTAACCGGAAAAATAATTTGTGACGAAAATGATATACCAATAAAGGTTATAGGAAGTATAATTGACATCCATGAACATAAACAGTTTCAGGAAGAATTAAAGAAACAAGTTGAAAAAAATACTGTTGAACTTCGTCGATCCAACGATGATCTGTTACATTTTGCTAATGTGGTCAGCCATGATCTGAGAGAACCTGTGCGTAAAATTAAAATTTTTAACGGCCTGATAAGAAATGATAAAGAAGCAAATTTTAGTGATGGTATTGTTAGGTATCAAAATAAAATAGATCAGTCTGCTGAGAGAATGCAAAACATAATTGAAGGAATTCTCACCTATTCAACCATGGATAAAAACAAACAGCCATTTGAAAAAATATATCTTAACGAGGTAATAGAAAACATAAAAACAGATCTGGAACTGATTATAAATGAAAAAGATGCTATTTTAATCATCAGTGAACTACCTGTAATAGAAGGAGCGCCAATCTTAATCAACCAGCTTTTTTATAATCTTATCCATAATTCATTAAAATTTTCAAAAGTAGAAGAACCCCCTAAGATAATAATATCCGGACAAGTAATAAAAATTGATGATACGGACTCAGTTGAAATTACTATTAAAGACAACGGGATAGGACTTGATGATGCTTATACTGAAAAAATATTCAATGCTTTTGAAAGATTACATTCAAAAGATCAGTATGAAGGAAACGGCCTTGGATTATCTCTTTGCAGAAAGATAGTAAAAAGACATCATGGCTCTATTACAGCAAAGGGTGAAATAAATAAAGGAAGTGAGTTTACGGTAATTCTTCCTCTAAGACAAGAAGAAGTTAAAAATAAAAAAACAGGGATTAGCTGATATATAATCATACAAATCCCTGTTTTTAATTTTAGTATTGTTTGCTTATTTACTTTTTAACTTCAATACGGTTACTGAATAAGCGGGTAAATTTAAAGTTGCTTTTACACCTTTTAAATTATAACTACTTTCTTTTGGGCTAATTTTTTTAGGTTCTCCAAAAGTATTTTCATCTTCTAAATTCGGACTTGAAAGCGTTATCAATGTGCCTTTAGAAGCAAATTTACCTCCTTTTAAATCAACTGTAACTTCTTGGGAAGCCGCTGCAGTATTTACCAGTTTTACAATTACTTCTTTTGCATTCACATCTTTAACGGCAGATGCATAAAGATCGTTTTGCCCGTTTAAAGGTTTTGCATCTTTAGTTATGTTTAGCAAATCGGTTCCTTTATTGGTTGAGAATAATTTTTGAACATAATAATTAGCAGAACCGTAAGATTCTAAATTATTGAACCAGATCATATCCGGTGTCCATTGCCATGCATCTTCGTGTGCCATCAGTGGCGCATAAGAAGTCATATTGACTACTTCAGCATTTCTTTCTAACCCGGTCATGAAAGCGGCTTCAGAAAAAGCACATTCCCAGTTATTTCTGTTATTTGGGTTTGCTCCTGAAACACTTTGCGCAGCATATTCACCTGCAAATATTTTTGGGCCTTTGCGGTCATAATTATCATAGCGTGAAGCATTTTCCCTAAACCACTTCGGGCTTTGGTAATAATGTTCATCTATAAGCTCAGCATTGAGTTTTTTAAGTTCGGCCATTGCAAAATCAAAATGTTCACCATCCGGTGATGGACCGCTTCCTGAAACGATAATAATATCTGGATATTTGGCTTTTATTGCTTTTTCAAAAATTTTGAAACGCTCAATATAATCCGGTCCCCATTGTTCATTTCCAACACCAATATATTTTAGATTGAACGGTTTTGGATGTCCCATATCTGAACGAAGAATTCCCCATCTGGTTTCTTCTGAACCATTGGCAAATTCAATTAAATCTAAAGCATCCTGTATGTATGGATCTAATTCTTCGATTGGAGCTAATTCTCCTGTATTATACTGACAGGCCATTCCACAACTCAAAATAGGCAATGGAGTCGCACCAATATCTTCAGAAAGCTGAAAATACTCATAAAATCCAAGTCCAAAACTTTGAAAATAATCAGGGGTCTGTTTGTGACTGAATTCTACATTCCATCGATTCATCATCGTTTTTCTGTCTTCAACATCGCCAACAGATTTCTTCCATTGATAACGGTCAGATAAAGTTCTTCCTTCGACTATGCACCCGCCAGGAAATCTTAAAAATCCAGGTTTCATATCATACAAAAGCTGAACAAGATCTTTTCTTAAACCATTTTTTCTGTTTTTCCACGTATCCTCAGGAAATAATGAAATCATATCAAGATCAATTGTCCCTGTTCCTTCAAAAGTTATTTTTAATTTGGCTTTAGCTTCAGTCTGAGTAGCTTTAAATTGTGCCGAATAGGTCTCCCATTCTTTTGATGTTGGAATGATACTGGTTTCTCCAATTACTTTTTTATCCTTATCAATAAGCTGAACAATTATTTTTTTGATCGCTCCATTGTGATTGGCTGCCTTTAAAGAAAGATTGTATTTTGCATCCTTTTTCACTCCCATCCCTCTAAAACCTTCATTAATCAAGGCATATCCCTTATCATCATTAATTAGTACACGGCAGAAATTAGGATTGGTTTCGTTTTCTACGACTTTTATAGGTGTGGCAGCACCCGAATTCATATTCATAGAAGACCTTTTGGTATTAGGCTGATCCCAACCCATCAAAGGTTTTTCAAATTCAAAAGACCGGTTTTTAATCATTTCGGCATATAATCCGCCGTCTGCTGCGAAATTAATATCCTCAAAAAACAAACCGAACATAGTAGGCTGAATCTTGGTAACAGTTTTAGCAACGTCAACTTCTAAAATTGTTTTTTGGGCATGTAAACAAATACCATTGAACAGCAAACCGCCAATGATTATTTTGGTTATGATATTATTTTTCATTTTCTATGATAGTTGATAATTTAGTCTTGCTAATTTATTTAAAGTTTCTTTTAAAACCCCGGTTTTGAAGCAATAATTTGAATTATTATTTTTTCACGGCCTCATATTTCTGAGGAAAAGCAGCTTCACCGTCTAAATTATTGACCTTTAAAATATCAACATTTTTGCTTTCGATGGCATGTTTAAAATAATCGGGTTTGTTTTTGCCCCAGTTGACAGCACAATTTTGAACTTTTATGTTTTCAGCCGTATCAAAATAAAATCCTGATGTACTGCCTTTTACGAAACCATCCATTTTTGACGGACGACGATCGTAAATTCCTCCGGGAAAATTTGACGTTTTATCAATAAAAACATTCACTCCTTCAAAAACAATGTTTTTAATTTTATCCTTTGTTTCTCCGCTTACATACACCCCGTTTTCTCCAAAACACTGGATATTGGTGAAATAAATATTGCTGATTGCCCCTACCTTTCCTTCCGTCGCACCTTTTGGAAAACGCCAATTGGCATCTTTATGGTTTCCGTTTGCGCGACTGTACGCTGTTACATAAATAGGTTCAGCTTTTCCCCACCAGGTATCAGTAGTGAGCTGGCCTTCGATAATCATATTTGAAAAAATAACATCACTCACCGTTCCTTCATCGCGATTCTGAATCCCGACTCCACGATTACTTTTTTTGATAATGCAATTATTGAAAACTACCTGCCTGATGGCATCCATGTTTTCTGAACCGATTTTAATCGCACAGCTGCTGCTGGTCATGGTACAATTGGTAACCGTTATGTTTTCGCAAGCTCCAAATTCTTCAAACTCCCTTCTGTTTTTCAAACAAATACAATCATCGCCGCTTTCGATGTAACAATCACTAATACGGACATTTTTGCAATGGTCTAAATCAATACCATCGCTATTTCTTACTTTTAAACTGTTTAACAACGTAATACCGCTAATCACCACATCATTACAGCCTACCAAATGAATGGTCCAGTAAGCAGAATTACCGATGTGAGCATCTTTAATTCTGATATTTTTTCCACCAATAATTGTCAGAACATGAGGCCTTGGATCTAAAACATTAAAAGGTTTCAGGATATAAGCATCATCTTCCTCCGCTCCCATAAAAGAGATTCCGTTTCCGTCAATTTTACCGCTTCCACTAATGCTGAAATTCTCAATATTTTTCCCGCCAATCCAGATAGTTCCCTCGCCTTTGTTTTCGCGGAAGGCACTTTCTGTATATAATTTTTCATCCGGACTTGCCAAAATTTTAGCCCCTCCTTCAATATGCAGATCCACATTTGATTTTACATTAAAAGGTCCGGCCAGGAATGTATAGGGAGCCGGAATCAAAACCTGTCCTCCGGTTTTACTGCAGGCATCAATAGCTTTTTGAATGGCAGCAGCATCATTGGTTTTGCCATCTCCTTTCGCCCCATATTTTTTAACATCATAGACCTTTTGCGCTATAGCCGTCAGGGAAATACAAAAAATGAATGCCGTGATTATAGATTTTCTTATCATATTTACTTTATTTAAAACTTTATATAAAATAATTCAACTGTTTATTTTTTAATACTTTAAATTAAAAATATTATTACATTGAACGAATAATTCCTTCTTCCAGTCCACGTAATTCAGCCAATCCTCTTAGCCTTCCAATTGCAGAATAACCCGGATTTGTTTTTTTATGTAAATCATCCAGCATCTGATGTCCGTGGTCCGGTCTCATCGGAATTGCTGTATCTTTTCTTCCTTCTGCCAGTCTTCTTTTTTGCTCAGTCAATATTTCTTTAACCACGGCAAACATATCTACATTACCTTCCAGATGATTGGCTTCATAAAAATTACCTTCATCATCTCTTTGTGTACTTCTTAAATGTATAAAGTGTACTCTGTCAGCAAATTTCCTGAACATTTGTTCCAGATTGTTTTCCGGAATGACACCAAGTGAACCGGTACAAAATGTGATTCCGTTATTTCTGCTTGGAACTTCTTTTGATAAACAATCAAAATCAGCTTCAGTACTTACCACTCTTGGCAAACCTAATATCTGATAAGGCGGATCATCCGGATGAATGCACATTAAAACCTTATTTTCTTCCGCTACAGGTATGATTTCCTTTAAGAAAGAAACCAAATGTTCTTTTAACTTTAGAGCATCAATGCCTTTGTAAGTGTCTAACGTTTCTTGAAACTGCTCCAGTGTATAACCTTCTTCTGCTCCAGGCAGACCAGCAATGATATTTTTTATGAGCTTTGTTTTGTCTTCATCAGCCAATTTGTCCAAATAGTCTTTGGCTTTATTTTTTTGTATTTCAGAATAGTCATTTTCTGCATTTGGTCTTTTCAGTAAATAAAGATCGAAAGCAGCAAAAGCAGCTGTATCAAAAAGTAATGCTTTAGAACCATCTTCTACTTCAAAAGCCAAATCAGTCCTTGTCCAGTCTAAAACCGGCATGAAATTATAACACACCACCGAAATGCCACAGCTTGCCAGATTCCGGATGCTTTGTTTGTAATTTTCGATGTAAACTTTATAATTGCCTGTCTTGGTTTTGATATTTTCATGAACCGGCACAGATTCTACAACAGACCAGATTAATCCGCTGTTTTCAATTTCACTTTTTCGTTTACTGATTTCGTCAACAGTCCAGACTTCTCCATTCGGAATATGATGAAGCGCCGTAACAATTCCAACAGCTCCTGTCTGTTTTATATCTTGCAATGTAACCGGATCATTCGGTCCGAACCATCTCCAGGTTTGTGTCATTTTCATAAATAAATCTTTTTTTTTAAACTCCGCTAAAAGCAGAAAATCCTCCATCTAAAGTTACTTTTGATCCTGTAACAAATTTTGAAGCATCACTTAACAGCCAAATCAAAGCTCCAATCAATTCGTCAGGATTTCCAAAACGGCTGAAAGGTGTATTCTGAATAATCAAATTTCCTCTTTCGGTAAGGCTTCCATCTTCATTGGTCAAAAGTCTTCTGTTTTGTTCCGTTAAGAAAAAGCCCGGAACAATAGAATTCATACGTATTTTATCTCCAAATCTATTGGCTAGTTCAACAGAAAACCATCTGGTATAAGAATCAATAGCCGATTTAGCCAGACTATAGCCCAGAACTCTTGTCAAAGCATGATCTGATGAAACAGATGAAATGTTTACTACGCTTCCGTTCCCCGTATTTTTTATTGCCTCACCAAAAACCTGAGTCGGCAAAATTGTTCCAAACAAATTCAGATTCATTACCTGCTGCAGTGCCTCAATATTCAACTGAAAAACATCTTGTCCTGGCTGCACAACTGCATCAGGCATATTTCCGCCAGCTGCATTTACCAGTCCGTCTATTTTTCCGTATTTGGCAAGCATCATTTCACGTGCCTTTATAAGATCCTGCTCATTGGTAACATCTGCGATCAGGGCGATGGCTTCACCTCCATTTTTTATAATGTCACCAACCCTTGCATGGGCCACTTTTTCATTTCGGCCTAACACACCTACAATTCCGCCTGCATCGGCTATTCCTTTAATAAAAGCTTCACCTAATATTCCGGTGGCGCCTGTTACTATAATTACTTTTCCCTGTAATGAAAAAACTGTACTCACACTTTTGTATTTTAAATTATGATAAATTTTTGGTTGCAAATTATTACCAAAATACGGTATACAATGCTACCAGAATTCCGCTAATAATAAATGACCCGATGATAAATTCAGAAGATACTTTGAACATTGCTGTATCTACTTCTATATTATGAGATTTCAGCTGCTCTTCTGATGACGGTTTCATAAGACTGATCGTTACCATTAATAGTACTATGGCAAAGAAAGAAATCGTCATTCTGTCTAAAAATGGATAAGCCGGAAAAGCACCGTTTGTCCACATTGGCAGAAATTTTAATACTGCGGCAATAGGCACTGTAAATAATGCCCCGGCAAGTCCTGCTGCTGGTGTGGTTTTCTTCCAGAACATTCCCAATAAAAAGATAGCCAAAACACCAGGCGAGAAGAAACCAACATATTCCTGTATAAACTGATATGCCTGATCTAATGATTTTAACTGAGGTGCTACAACAGCTGCAATTATCATACAAATAACTACACAGCCTCTTCCTGTAAGCACCAATTTTTTTTCTGATGCTTCACGGTTAAAATATTTTTTATAAATATCTAAAGAAAAAATGGTCGAAATACTATTGGCTTTACCAGCCAAAGATGCTACAATTGCTGCTGTTAAGGCGGCCAGTGCTACTCCTTTTAATCCGGCAGGCAATAAATTCATTAAGGTTGGGTATGCGTGATCCGGTTTTAAAACTCCGGCAGCGTCTACCATTTCGTGCTGAAACATTCCGTTTTGATGCATTACATACATGGCAATACCAGGCAAAACGGCAATAATAGGTACTAATAATTTTAAAAAAGCGGCAAATAAAATTCCTTTTCGTGCTGTTTTCAAATCAGCACCCAAAGCCCTCTGAACGATGTACTGGTTACAGCCCCAATATGCCAGATTATTGATCAGCATTCCTCCAACCAACACAGACATTCCGGGTAATTCAGTATAGTGTGGGTTTGATTTGTCCAGAATCATGTGTAAATGTCCCGGAGCTTCGTCAGCTATAATCGAAAGTCCTTTAAGTATGTCTTTGCCAAAACCAAACTGCTCTGATAATAAGGTTAATGCTAAATAAGTTGTTACCAAACCACCCAGAATCAATACTATGACCTGAAACATATCTGTATATCCAATTACTTTCATTCCGCCTAAAGTTACGATGATTGAGAATAAACTTAATGCAATCACACAAAACTGAAAACTTACAGGTGCTATAGATGAAATGGCTAAAGCGCCTAAGTAAATTATAGAAGTCAGGTTTACGAATACATATATCAACAGCCAGATTATAGCCATAATGGTACTCACTGTCCCGTTGTATCTTTTTGCCAAAAACTGCGGCATCGTAAATATTTTGTTTTTAAGATAAACCGGTAAAATAAACATGGCAACCACAATCAACGTTGCAGCCGACATCCATTCGTAAGAAGCAATCGCCAGTCCGATGGCAAAACCAGAACCACTCATTCCTATAAAATGTTCAGCCGAAATATTAGAGGCAATTAATGAAGCTCCAATAGCCCACCAGGTAAGTGAGCCTTCAGCCAGAAAATAATCATTGGAACTGGTCGTCGCATTTTTCTTGCTCCTGTAAATGTACATCCCGTAAGAAGTGACAATTACAAAATAGATAAGAAAAACAATATAGTCTGCACTTTGTAAAGTATTCATAATGAAGTTTTTTTGGTTGATAGCTAGTGGTTGTTAGTTTTTGGTAATGATTTGGTTTAAATTTTTAAAAACCATTTTTTCTTATATAAAAAGTAAAGTAAAATGAGCTGTACAAATGTTACTGACATGGTTGCAAATACGGGCTGCCATACAAGTGATCCAAATTTAATAAGTCCTCCAAATACATAATCTGCAGTATGCTTAAAATTAACCATACCTTCAGAAGCCATATAAATTAAAATAGAATTTGAACCAATTAAAAGGAGTGGAAATGCCCATTTTTTAAAACCTAATACATCTATTAGTATATAAAAAAACAGGAAAAACAAAATACTGAAGCCACCAACAAAACAAACAAACGAGCTTGTCCATAAGTGCTTGTTAATTGGGAAATCAAAATCCCAAAGAAGACCTATTATAATCAGCACAATAGCTGAACCGGTCATGATTACTATTTTGTTTTTTATGGTATAATAAGCGTGTTCTGATTTTAAAAACGTTCCTAAAAACACTCCCAACAAAGCCGTTGAAACAGCCGGTATTGTCGAGAATATCCCTTCAGGGTCATATACCTTACTATGCAGCCTTCCCGGAAGAAAAAGTCGGTCAATATATCCTTCCAGTGAACCCTCTGCTGTTAAATTGCCTGCACCGAATCCCGGAACTGGTATTAATTTCATGGCTAAATAATAACCAATCAGAATTGCTGCAAACCAGATGATTTGTTTCTTCAAATCAAAGTTTAAATAAATCAGTCCTGCAAAAAACCAGGCGATCCCGATGCGCCCTAATACACTGGCAAAACGCGTTTGCTCATATCCATCAAAACGCAATAATCCGTTGACTACAAATCCAAGGAATACCAGAATGCAAGTCCTTTTCAGCATGGACAGGTATATTTTTTTCTTTTCTTTTGATGGAAGTTCACTTGCCTCCGTCACTCCTGCCAGCTTGATTTTTTTATCGAAGGAATACGGCATTGAAACCCCTGCAACGAATAAAAAAACAGGGAAGATCATATCATAAAATGTAATACCATCCCAGTCTGTATGATGCATTTGTGAGGACATCCATACAAAAACCGGAATTGGGGCAGCTTTGGCCAAAGCGTGAATAATATGTTCGCCGCTCATAATCCAAAACATAACAAATCCTCTTAGAACGTCTAAAGAAATTAATCTGTTATTTGTAGTAATTTTGTTCATACCGGATTTATTTTTAAAGCATATTTTAACTGCCGATTCCTTCACTGAGAATCAACTTATTTTTCTGATTTATATGTAATTATTGGTTTATAACATTCTTTACAAAAGCATAGAAGTCATTTTTTTACAACAACCACGTTCATATAAAAGGAACGTGATTGAATGTAAAGTGAAATACTTAAGCATTAAACGGGGCAAAAATTTAATGGCTTAAATTATTTCGCTTATTATTTTATTGGCTTAATAACAAAACCGTAACTATATTCATCTTGTGTCAGCTGGTATTGTGGATGCGGTGGCAATCCCCAACTGTTATCACCTCCTAACCCTCTCTGTGTTAAGTCAACACAAACCACAACTTCTTCTCTTGGCGTAATATCGCTGGAGTGAATATTCTTTTTAGAAATTCCGCCATCAAAATCAGCAGGATAATTATTCAGTGTACTGATTGCCAAAGGCTGAAGCCCTTTTATTTCGAGGCCTTTTCCATTATTACCTGAAAGTGTAAACCAGCGAACATCAGTTTTATATCCGTTTTCCTGTGGTCGTGTGTAAGGCACGTATTGATCTGCAACTTTACTCGTATAAATTCCTTTTAGCGATGCCGTTTTTCTGTCAGGATAATTTTCTAAAGGTCCCCTTCCGTAATAATCCAGGTTTTCTAAAGTATTTTTCAAAGTGAAAATCATCCCGAAACGCGGCAACTCCGGAACCGGATTATTTCCTTTTTTATAAGATGCCTGAATCTCTAAAGCCCCATCAATCCCTAATGCATATCTGATCGTGTAATGCGATGCAACGTCGTTCAGTTTTAATTTCGCAACGATATAGTTTTTTCCGGCTTCTTCAATTTGCTGAATGCTTTCTAACGACATATTTTTTCCGGCAGTTCTCCAGACATTCGTTCGAATCTGCATTTTATTTCCGATATCATTATCGGTTGGTGCCCTCCAGAAATTTGGTTCAGGAAATTCTTTAAAATATTCTTCGCCTTTTAAACTGTAATATGAAATCAATCCGGTTTTCTTGCTGATTTTAACTGTAGTATCATCTGAAGTCAAAACAAACTCCTCTTTTTCATCCTGAACTTTTGCCGTATTTACTTTTTCAGATTTTGTAAAGTAGTTCCCGTCTTCGATAACAAATTGCTCTTTGGCAACTTCAAAATTCTCTGGCAATAATTCTGAACCTGTTTTAGTTGTAGCAAAAACATTCAATAAATATTCAGTTCCTTCTTTTGATTCTAATTTTGGTAAATCAATTTTAAATTGTTTTTTCGTTTTAGGATCTAAAGCTATATTGAAAGTTCCTTCTTTAATTACTTTTCCGTTTTCTAAAACTTCATATCTAAAATTGTATTTGTTCAGATTTGTGAATCCGAAGTCGTTATTAATTTCAATGATTCCGTTTTTGATATCAACGGCTTTAAATAAAATATCCTGATAGACTTTTTTCACTTCAAAAGCTCCCGGATGCGGCGTTCTGTCTGGAAATACCAATCCATTATGGCAGAAATTTTCGTCATTGAGATAATTCTGGCTGCCCATGTCTCCTCCATAAGTCCAGTATTCGCGGCCTGCTTCATCTTTCATTTTGAAACCCTGATCTACCCAGTCCCAGATAAAACCGCCCTGCATGTTTTTGCTTCCGCGGATAATATCCCAGTATTCCTGAAAATTTCCGCTGCTGTTACCCATCGCATGCGAATACTCACACATGATATACGGGCGTGTAACTTCTTTACGTGCCGCATATTCCTTCATGTATTCTATTGTTGGATACATTGGACAGACAATATCGGTATTTTCATTTTCTTTAGCCTGTTCAAACTGAACCAAACGGGTATTGTCTCTCTTTTTTATCCATTTGTATGCTTCGTGAAATACAGGTCCGTTGGCACTTTCGTTTCCTAATGACCAGATAATTACCGATGGAGCATTTTTATCTCTTTCTACAAGACTATAAATTCTGTCCAGATGAGCTTCTCTCCATTCCGGAAGATAGCCCAGATTCGTTTTTGGGTTCATCCACTTTAGAGGCTGTCCTTCAACTCCCATTCCGTGACTTTCTATATTGGCTTCATCCACCAGAAATAAGCCGTATTTGTTACAAAGTTTTACCCACAAAATATTATTTGGATAATGGCTACAGCGAACCGAATTGATATTAAGCTGCTTCATCATCTTAATATCTTTCATCATAGTCGCTTCATCCTGATAATGTCCGGTTTCAGGATTGTGTTCATGAATGTTAACTCCATGAACCATTAATCTGACTCCGTTAACCAATAATTGTCCTCCTTTTAATTCTACTTTTCTAAAGCCAATCTGGGTAGAAGTTGTCTCTACAATATTGCCTTTTGCATTTTTAAGCGTCAAAACTAAAGTGTACAAGTTAGGATTTTCGCTGCTCCATAATTTTGGAGCTGAAACTTTTTGAGAAAAATTTACTGTCTGGGTTTTATTTGCAGCAAAATTTACTGGCAATTCTTTAACGAAAACAGTTGCGCCAGATGCATCAACCAGTCTGGCAGTTAGTTTTTGATTGTTTATAGCCGAAGAAGTCAGATTTTTTAAACTTACTTCAACATTCAGGCTTCCATTTTTGTAATTGGAATCTAAATCAGGTTTTGCAAAAAAATCGGCAATTCGAATATCATTGGTACTATACAAATACACATTTCTGTCTATACCGGAAAGCCTCCAGAAATCCTGATCTTCCAGATAAGAACCATCACTCCATCTGTAAACTTCAACAGCAAGATCATTTTTGCCTGGTTTCAGGTATTTCGAAATATCAAATTCGGCCGGACTTTTAGTGTTTTCCGTATATCCTACTTTTTCACCGTTTACCCAAATATACATTGCTGACGTTCCTGCTTCAAAATGAAGATATACATGTCTTCCTTTCCAGTTATCAGGAAGTACAAAACTTCTTTTATAAGAACCTACCGGATTATCCCAATGATTGATAAATGGCGGATTTTTTTCGAAAGGATACGTAATATTGGTATAAATTGGCACACCATAACCGTGCAGTTCCCAGTTGGATGGCACCTGAAGCTCGTTCCAGTGCAGCGTGCTGAAATCTGTTTTGTAAAAGTCTTTTGGTCTTTGATCGGGTGTTGGGGACCAGGAAAATTTCCATTTACCATTCAGGGAAAAATACCATGGTGAATTTTCATATTTATCACTTATGGCAGATGGTTCGTCTGCATAAGGGAGAAAAGACGCTCGTGCCGGTTCTCTGTTAATCTGAAACACCTCTGGATTCTCCCAGTCATTTCTGTCTTTTTCCTGTCCTACAGCACCTGAAACAAAAATCACTAACAGACCAAACAAAAATATTTTCGTTTTGATTTTTTGCATTTAATTTTATTTTTAATCCTCCGATGACTTAAACTAATTTAACACATAGTAACATAGCTCTTTGCAATCTAAAAAAGGCGTTTCACTTATTTACAAAAAACATAGCTATGTGTCAGAAACTAGTTTCTTTTGATATTCTTTTTTATCAAAAAAATCTATGTCTCTATGTGTTAATTTTTATTAGACGTTACAACTATTCAATAATTCAATATATGAAAGCATATATTTAAAGAATAAACAACATTGGTTAAAAATTCAGTTTTTCCGGCAAATATTTAGCTACTAATTCTTTGTAGTATGGCAATAATGCTTTTACGTCCGGTTTAACAGGCGCTTTTGTATATAAATCGTATGGATTAAATTTTCTTACCCAGTCAAACATTTCGATATCTTTTTCATTCATCAAATGTGCATAAGCATTTTCTTTATGCTGCGAATAAAATGAATGGTAGCGAATCATATATAAAGCAGGCTCAGGTAAATAATCTTTCATGATCTGGTACAAATATTCATCATGTCCCCAGCTCATTTTTACATTATCCAGTCCGCAATTTTCGGTGTAAACACCAAATTTAGTATTGAACCTTTCATCTGTATAATCAGGATTGTCTTTGAAAAACTCAGAATAAACAATTTTATCTGAATAGGCACAGCCTACAGGAAAAGTATCTCCTACTACTGCCCATTGTGGTTCTCCGAATAAACATAATATTTTACCCAAATCATGTATAAATCCGGTAAGTACAAACCAGTCCGGATGACCATCTGCCCTGATTGCCTCAGAAGTCTGCAATAGATGCTGTGTCTGATCCAAATCAATATCCGGGTCGCTATCGTCAACAAGTGTATTCAAAAAATCTACTGCTTCCCAAATTGACATTTGTTTTTTATTGAACTGCAAAAATTCCTGCTCTTTGCTGCAAACAAAATCGTAAGTCTGATACGTATGATTTATTCTGTAAAATTCCCTAACCGTTTCTACTCTTTCAGAATCTACATAATTTCTAAACTCCTCTTTTTCTTTTACAGGTTCAGATGGATCCGGATAGCGTAATAGCAAATCATCTTCCCATTCATCTAAATTATGCAACGGATTATCTGTGTCTATATGCTTTTTCATGCGATTATAAATTAAAAGTTATAAGACAAAAATAGAATTACATATAGATTTCAAAATGGACTAATACATCAAAAATATGGATAGAATTTAATTGTGTAAGAATATTACATGTGTAATTCCTGAAAAATCAAAATTCCTTTACTGAAATTCCAAATTCTCATTTTCAGAGTATTTAAAAAATAAATTCCAAATTCCAACTTAGTATGCAGTTGGAATTTGGAATTTAAAAAATTGAAATTTATATTAATTGATAAGTTTACTTGGAGGAAAACCAAACTGCTTTTTAAAGCATCTGCTGAAATATAACGGATCATTGAATCCAATCATATTCGTGACTTCAGAAACGTTGTATTTCTTTGTTTTTAAAAGTTCGGCTGATTTTTTTAAACGAATGGTACGAATAAATTCATTTGGAGCGAGATCGGTCAGTTCTTTGATTTTTCGGTACAATTTAGACGAACTTACGCCTAGTTTGTCACACAAAAATTCTGTTGACAAATCTAATTCACTAAGATTATCATTAATTAAAGCAGTAATTTTTTCCATAAACTCTTCGTCAATTGGTGAATGTGTAAGTAAGCTTACTTTGCTTTCTACTTCTCCGGAAAATTTTGCTTTAAGGTCTAATCGTGATTTAATAACATTTTCTATAACCGATTTCAGTAATGTAGGTTCAAAAGGTTTTACCAGATAACCATCAGCCCCAATTTCGTATCCTTTAACCTTATCGACATTTTCGCCAAGTGCGGTAAGCAGTACAACCGGAATATGGCTGATAAACTCATCATTCTTTAGCTCTTTACAAAATTCGAGTCCGTCCATAACCGGCATCATTACATCGGCAACGCATAAGATTGGTTTAATTTGGCGGCAAATTTTAAGACCTTCCTCTCCATTTTCGGCATCATACACTTTGTAATAATCGGATAAAAAGTCTACCAGATACTTTCTAAGTTCAGTATTATCCTCAATAACCAGTATTTTTTGTTTCAGTTCTGTATTCTGAATTGTTTTCTTTGCTGCTTTTTCCGGAATCAGCATGCTTAGATTATCATTTTTCAAAGCATATTCAAAAACTTCCTTCGTTTCATAAGAAACACGGTCAATCGGAATTTCAACCCTGAAGGCACTTCCTTTTCCGAGCGCACTTTCTACACTAATAGATCCTTTATGAATGGCTACTAATGATTTTACCAATGATAAACCAATACCAGATCCCGTATTATGTGCCTTACTATTAGAAGCCTGATAAAATCGTTTGAAAATTTTTTCCTGGCTTTTCGGCGGGATTCCGATACCATCATCTATCACTTCAATAACCAGAATTTCATCCGTATTGTTTTTTAGCCTGATGAATAGATCTACGTTTCCGTATTTATTGGTAAACTTCAAAGCATTGGATAACAGATTGTACAGGATTTTGTCATACTTGTCATTGTCAATCCAGCCTTCAATAGCTTCTGCTTCGGCAATAAAATTCAACTTGATTTTTTTGTTGAAAGCCATTTCTTTGAAAGAATCAAAAATGTTTTTCGAATAGCTTAAAATATCCGTTTTTGTAACCTTAAGCTTTAATTCGCCAGACTGAGCTTTTCTAAAATCAAGAACCTGATTTACCAGATTTAAAAGCCTGCTGGCATTTTGATAAATAAGATTATACCTGCTTTTTTCATAATCGCTGGCATTAGTGTTTTCGTCCAGTAATTGCTTAGCCGGACCTAAAATAAGCGTTAACGGTGTTCTTAGTTCGTGCGAAATGTTAGTGAAAAATCGAAGTTTTTCGTTATTCAGTTTAATATCATGTTCCCTGTTTACTTTTTCGGTAAGCAGTTCCTGTTTCAGACGGATACGGTTTTTTATTTCCTTTCTTATAAAATAAAAAATGAAAAACAATGCTATAAAAATCAGTAAGAAAGATATTGGCGTTAACCAAAACGGCGGCAGTATCCTGATTTCATAGGAAACCTCTTTGCTCCAATGACCATCGCTGTTACTGGATTTTATTTTGAAAATATATTTTCCGGGATAGAGATTGGTATACTGAACTGTTCTTGAGTTACTGTTTGCCGTAATCCATTGCTTGTCAAAACCTTCCAGCATATACTGAAATTTATTTAGTTTTTCATTGGCAAACGAAGGTGTAGAAAACTGAAGAGAGAAGTTACGGTTTTTGTAACTCAGTTCTACTTTTTTCGCATAATTTAAATCCTGTGAAAGCGGAATGTCTCCATTAATTTCCATTTCAGGAAGAATCTCTTCATTCTGAATCTTGAATTCGCTGATAACAGGTTCTGGCGACCAGTTGTTTCTCTTCATGTTTTTTGTTGAAAATGTAATGATACCATTTTTACCACCAAGAAAAATTGTTGAATTATTAAAATTGAAAAAGCCGCTTGAACTAAAAACATCCAGCCTGTTACCACTGTTTACATGATAAATATTGATGTCTTTCAGATCAGACTTTACCCAGGCAATACTATTATTGTTGATATTGAGCCATAAATTTCCGTTTGCATCAGATAACATATCTGTAATCCATATACCGGAAGTTTCCTTAAAGTTTTTTATGGTTGTAAATGTGTTCTTTTTAGCATCATAGATACATAATCCAAAACGTGTTGAAGCCCATATTTTACCTTTCTTGTCAATCATAATATCACTAACGTTATCTTCGTTAGTCATACTATTTTCCCTTTTAGAAAGGGATTTGTAGGTTTCTAATTTATTTGAAACAGGATTGTATTTTACAACACCCGTTTCTGTAGCAAACCACACGTTATTTTGAGAATCTTTTTCAATTGAGTTGATTTGGTAACCAGGCAATAATTTTCCTTTCGAAGTCTGAACCTGAAGTGTTTTTGTATTTAATATAACTGCTCCTTCACCAAATGAACCTATCATCAAAGATTCTGTTCCAATTTTTCCAAAAGCAAATATTGGCGAAGTGTCAAAACCAAGATTCACCTCTTGTGATGCATTGACAGTGTAATTATACACCATCAATCTGCCATCCCAGAGTCCGCAATAAAAAGTTTTGCCATCTTCAGAATAAATGCTGGATATATCAATCGATTTGTTGTATAAGGGCACAAAACCTTTTGCACTTGAAATAAAAAGTCCGTTATGACTCGTTGCAACAATTACTTTTCCGTCATACGTTTTGGAAAAACCTCTTATTCGGGGCGCCTGATTACCGATGTAACGGGAAATATCTTTATTGAGTGTAAATTGGTTTTCATACGGATCAAATTTGTCAAGTCCGTCTTCAGTACCAATCCACAAAACGCCTGAGCGATCAAAATACAGGGCCGAAACCAAATTATCAACGATAGAAGTATCATCAGACAATATAGAATAATACCATTTATAATCGCCTTTCTGAATGTCTTCCAATTGTTTACAAACTAACAATCCGCCAAGTGTTCCTACCCAATATTTACCATCCGGGGCTTTGGCAACCGATAAAAAATAAGGTCCTAAGCTCCCTCTGATTTCTTTATTTTCAATATATAAATTTACAAATTCATCGTTTTTCTTATTTAATTTATATAGTCCTCTTCGTGTTCCGACAAATATGTCTGCTTTAGCATCTTCATAAATAAAATTGATGTATGGGTTTTTCTCATTCGAATGTGGTACCGAAAGTGTGTAGTTGTTCATTCTTATAATAGCTCCTTTGCTATCTAAAGTAATTTTGGCAACAGATCCTTTATCATAACTTCCAACCCAGATATTTCCCTTTTTGTCTTCAAATATTTCTTTTACGTAGTCAAAACCTTTAATTGGGATTTTTTCAAATCTGTTTTCTTTCAAAAAGAACATGTAGAGTCCCTGATTTTTAGTCCCTACCCACACTCTTTTGAACTTATCAACATACACAGACCTGATTTCGCCTTCGGGAATACTGTTTGGGTCATTTTTTTTAGGCAGGAAAGTCACAAAAGCATGAGTATCCATTTTAAAAAGCGTGAGTCCTTTTCTGGTTCCGATCCATAAATGATTCGAAGATTCATCTAATCTTAGCGCCGTTATGTCGTCATTATACAATCTGTTATTACCGGGTGATGAACTCAGGTAGTTTTTGAACTGATAACCATCGAATCGGTTTAACCCAAAAAAAGTTCCAAACCACAAAAAGCCTTTTTTATCCTGCACTATATGCCGAACAGAATTATGAGACAATCCATTGTTGTCATTATAATGTGTGAATTTTATATTCTGCGAATGTGCATAATAAAAAAAGAGGAAGCTGAGAAGTAGTATGAAAGAATTTTTTCTCATATAATGAATTATAAATACTGCTTATGTTTCGGTTAAGATAAAGTTAATAAATTTAAGGATATATGCGTTGAATCTGATTGGTTTTTAAGCTAATCTTAAAATGATTTGACGGTTTTCCATTCATAGTTTTCAGAAATATTTTTGCCCATAAAACCATTTTTTCATTATTAGATTTTTCTAATTGTGCGCAGACTATTTTGTATTGTTTCAGTCGATTGGCTCCTATCTCAGGAATTGCTAACTCATCGGCATTTTTTAATCTGTAGAAATCAAAAATCATATCAAAGCCTGTCAAGGATTCAAAATCTTTTGCTTTTAAAGAATTTGCTTTCATCGCTGCCTCAACTTCTGCATTGTTTTTATTTATATACGCCAAATCCACTCCTGAAAGTTTTAAAAGTGATGCAGAAAATTCTAAAGGGAAATCTTCAGGCAAAAATCTTAACCTGACTAATTCCTTTAAATGCCATTTTGTAAATCCCTCATAATCTTTTGTATTAAGTATTTCTTTGTTCCAAATAGCATCGTTTTTTATCTGCTCTAAATGTGCATATTCCTGTTTATAAAAAGGAAACAAACTATTAAATTTTGAAACTTTGTTGATTACCACAGTTTCGATTTCAAGAACAGTATCAGGATGTATTGTAAGTATTTTATAGCCTGGCATATAAGCCGCCAAAGAAGGAGTCTGGATATTAAATAATGTATTCCCTTTTGCTGTAGTCCGGACTCCTGTGTCATTGATGTGCATATGTCCGCCAAAATGAACCTGAACTCCTGCATCGGCAAATATTTGGGCTACCTCTTCATTTGGAACCCTTGATAATTGCATTTTTTTCGGACCAAAAAGCGATTTTAATTCGGGAGATGCATCATCATTGAAATCAATCATCGGATAATGACTGAAGGCAATTAAGGTTTTTCCTTTTTGTTTTGCCTCAGCAGCAACCTTTTTGATCCATTCAATCAAATGATTTTTATAAATGAGCACATTGTTGTAACCGATATTTGCACCGGAAAAATCATTAGGATCATTGGGTTTGCCTGATAGTTTTTCATTCGGAACATAAGCATTGGCATCAATTGCCAGAAGCCATACTCCTTTTACAGGTTCAACGAGATAACTCGCATCAGGAAGAAATAAATTAGTATTTTTTACAGGATACTTTCTTTTTTCTAAATCTGATTCAGCCAAAGCTTTTTCATAACTATAATCTTCATATTTATAATCTGAAAAAGGAGTTTCCCAATATAAATATTTTTTTTGTGGAAAAAACCCGAAAGCCTGCATTTCATTTATGGTTTCCTTGTATCCCCAGTTTTTAATATCAGCGGTAATGATTGGCTCCAGCTCATATTTAGGCAGGTTGTTTTTTGAACTGCTGATAATTTGTTCTTTACCGTCTTTTCCTAAAAAATCAGTTTTAATGGCATCCTGAGCAAAAGGTTTTACAACATCATGGTTTCCGGTGGTTACGAAAAAGGATATGCCGTATTTTTCAGAATATTGATTTAAAATTTTTCTAAGCCCTCTCACATGAACGGGCTGACCGTCATCACTGAAATCTCCGGGAAGTGCAACCTGTTTTATTCCTCTTTTTGCAATGTCATTTAAGGCTTCCAGAAAGGCAAAATAATTTTCGTTGAATATTCGGGTTGAATGTAATTGGGAATTCATCGTCCTGATATTGGCATATTCTCCCGTTTCAGGATTTTGGATTCCCTGATAATCATTGTCTTCAAATTTTGCAAAAATATCCTGTAAATGTGCATCGGCTATAAATGCAATCTGCACATCTTTTATTTTTGTCTGTTGTGATTTACAAGCCGACAATGATAGAAAAAACAGTATAAAAATGAGTATTCTTGACATATTATTTAACTTCTGTAGTTTGTTTTAATAGCTGATTTTCCAGCGTTGCTGAAGTTACATTTTTCAAAACAATCTGTTTGTGTTTGGCCTCCGGAAAATTTATTTCCTGCATATTGATATTCTGAACATCATCAAACACAAATGCAGGCCTGAAATCAGCATCGTCTAATGTCAGTTTAATATTTTTCAGCGTTATTCCGTTGGCATGTCTCACATATAATCCATAAGCCGGCAGTTCTCCAAACATAGAAAATTCAGGATAATCCTGAACTGCTTCGGGAACCTGATGCAATCGGTTTAGCGGAATATACGCCATTCCTTTAGAGGATCTTCCGGGATAATTGATTTCGATATTTTCTAAAACTACATTTTCGATATTATGTCCTTTGAGTCCCACGATAGAGGACGGGAAAGGATTATGAAAGAAATCAACTTCCGGACCTCTCAGGTCATAGTTAATGTCCGGACGATCAAAAGGTACTTGCACTTTTATGTTTTTTATGCTAACATTTTTTACACTTCCGGGTTTATCACCAGTTCGATTTCCTAAACGTATAAAAACAGCATTACCTGTATTGACAGCATTTATATTTGATACGTCAATATTTTCTATAAAAGCACCATCAACAGATTCTATTGCAATGGCAGAACGAAACGTATCATAAACTTTAATGTCTTTAATGATTACATTTTTGAATCCGCCAAAAGATGCACTTCCGAATTTTACTGCACTGGCACTTGATCTAATCGTGTTATTGGCTATGTAAACCGAGTCATTATAAAATCCGGGATAGTATGATTTTAAGCAAATTCCGTCATCTGCAGCGTCGATATCGCAATTGGTTACCCTGACATTTTTACAATCTGTAATATCAATTCCGTCATTGTTCCAGTACGAACGATTTACAATTTTAAGGTTATCCAAAACAAGATTGTGACATAACTCGAACGATAATCCCCAACAGGAAGCTTCACCCGCTTTAAGTCCTTCGATTAGAATAGATTCGCATTGTGAGAAACGAAATAATTTTGGACGCATGGTTTCACTTGGCCTGTTTCTGCGAAGGCTGTATTTTGGATCTACTGTAATACCAGCATGATGAAGACTGTCAATATTTAAAGCCAGTTGTAAACCCTGACCATCAATAGTTCCTTTTCCTTTAAGTGCAATGTTTTTGGCTTTATGGGCAATAATCAAAGCCATTTGAGAGTTGTCGTCTTTTTTAGGAGAATCTGGTCTTCCTTCAAAAGTCATATTGGGATAATCTTTCGGATTTGTACTTCCGAGCAGGATGGAACCTTCTTCAAAATACAGGGTCACATTGCTTTTTAAGATAATACTTCCGGATAAAAAATTCCCTTTTGGAAAAACTACACGTCCGCCTTTATTTTTAAAAGCGGCATCAACTGCTTTTTGGACTGCAATAGTATTAATCGTTTTTCCGTCTGATTTTGCACCGTAACTGGTGATTAAAAAATCTTTTTGAGGTTTTTGCGCATTTGATTTAAAACCAAATGAAAAAAGATTGATTATCAAGGCAATAAAAAACAGTTTTAGTTTAATTTTTGACATTATTATTCTTTTAGTATTTAAATACTTTCAAACAAAAAATTAAACTAAAACTGCCTGCAACAGATTATAAAGAAATCTTACTGGTTAATGTAAGCTTCTAATTTATCTAAAGTATTAAGTTCTGTCTCTCTTGCGCAAGAGGATATAATTTTTGTTTCTAAGTATTTTGCTGGTTTAGAAATTAACAAATATTGTGTTCCATCGTCATCAGTTTTTACATAATCTTTAGGATTGTATAGGATAGCAGCTCCAACTTCAACAATTTCTGCTGCTACATCTTCCGGATGTTTTCCCCAAACGGCGATATAATTCTTTCCTTTTTTAGTTTGAAAATCTTTAAAATAATTTATTCCGGTAACAAATTGTACTTTTTCTCCATTTAAGCTAGAAGCTTCCACTTTGGCCTCTCTTTTTCCTGAAAATACTGTTACACGAACTAAAATATCTACTTTTTTTCCTTTGTAAGGCACTCCTCTTGAAATCATTTCCATCCATGAAGTCGTATCTGTTTTTCCAACGCGGGCCAAACGGTTTGTAACAGGATTCAGGGGTACTACTTTTTCACCATCCCACAATTTTACACCACCCAAACCACTGGTTGCTGCCACTTTATAATAATCAGCTCCCCAGCCTTCTTTTTGCTGTTCAGGAGTTGGATACCAATTTGCCTTTTTTAATTCTAATCCTTTTTTTGCTTTATTATACACATCGATAGCTACTTTATCGCTAAAATAGATTCGCAATGCCATCCACTCGTTTTCAATTGCCGGTCCGTGATGCCCTATTGTTTTGTACAAATCACCTGATTCTGAGCCAATATCTGTCAAATACGTTATTTTATCAGACTTCATATACAAACTCGTGTCTGTATTATTTTGTGCAAAACCAATGCAGCAAAAAAACAAAGCAGGTAAAAAAGATAATTTCATAATTTCTATTATTTATAGGATTAATTTAATTTCCGTAAAAATAAAACAACCTTTCAATAATACAGCAACATTTTTTATAATATTAAGAAATTATCGTTTAAAAATTGAAACACAGATTTCACATATTACCACGAAAATCAATGTGTTTTTAATTGCACTAATTCTTTAAAACATAATATCCATTCTACAAATTGGGTTTTAAAAATGGATTAAAACTTGTTGAAAATCAGCGTAATTGTGTTCCTATAATTAAATTCATTTACATACTTATCAAGAAATGACCATTTTATGATGAAACGGTGTAAATCCTGTAATGTAAATATGTTCTCCTTTTGTACGCAGGCTTCCCTGATGATAAGTATATGCTTCACTATCCAGGTTTTCTACATTTAAATGTTCACATTTTCCGGGACCAAACTGTATGGCATCTGATCCCATTGAGATTTCACCATTTCCGGATTTGAGGAAATAATTTTGCTTTTCATCCAATACCGCACCTGTCACATTACTTCCTTCTTTAAAACACATTTCTATTGTTACTTCTACATTTGGAGGACCTTCGACTTTAAAATCCATATTCAGGATTCCGTTATCTTCAGTGATTTCAATTGTAGTTATTTGCTTTTTTACGTTGCTTTTAACCCGGGAATCAAAGTCCATTTTATTCCAAAAACGCCCGTCAGGTGACTCTGATAACTTATAATCGCCGTCGTTTTTACGAAATTCTTCTGCAAGCGGCTGATAGTAATCTGCTTCTTTGGTTTCTTTTAAGATGTATTTATTTCCTTCTTTTACAATTCCTTCACTACTGAAATACCCCATACGGAAAAATGATGTAGAAAGGCGCATGTATTTTAATATCGCTTCTCCTTTTCTATACATCAAAAAATTCGGATTCGAAGATCTTCCCGAAACAATCATTACCGGCTTGTCATTTCCTCCAAATAAAGTTAGAGAAACTTTGCCACGCCTTATTCTTGCCAAATTTGAAAGCGCAAAAAATTTCTCAAAATCATTTGCAATTGCCCCTTCAACTGGAATTTGTTTTTTCAGTTCTTCATTTTCCATAAAAAAAGCAAGTGAACCCGACAAAATATCAGCAGCAAAATTTGAAAGGCCTTCAATCATTTCAACCATCTGAATAAACATCGGATTTTTTGTCCGGATTGCCATATAACGATACTGCAGGTAAAAATTCGTCACTTTTAAATCCATAAACTGATCCTGCCTTTTTGAATCAACTGTCACCAGATCACCGTTAAGTTCAGTGTAATAAAAATAAGTCGTCAGGTTTTTATTTACAATATCAAGCAATTGAGACCTGTTTAGCAACCTCGCCATTGTTATGAGCGCTTTATCAATAACAGCAGAATAAATTCCGCTTCGTTCGGCATAATGCCCGTCTTCATTCATATAAATTCCTTCAGCCAGCCATTCGTCAATTCTTCGGATATATCTAGTATCAGGAAACAGCGAGTTGATGTTGGCCAAAGCAGCACAAATAACCCATCTGTGGTTTGGTGTGTGAATACCGCCTGTAATCATGGCTTCTCCTGCATTGAGAATAAACTTTTTGAGTTTGTCTTTTAATTCGTCTAATCCTTTTTGCTTACTATTTTTTAAAATAGCAGCTGCCGGACAAATATATTCCAGAACAAAAGCAGTGTCTGGCGGCGATTGTCTGTTCCCTCCGGCATCTAAAGTACCATCACTGTATTGAGCTTTCAACAAAATTTCTGTTGCTTCATTGATTTTTTCTACCAGAATTTCAGACTTATAAAATCCTGATTCTGAATTACACATTGAAGCAGCCATAACGGTTATTGAACTTGCAACATTACGAAAACTATTAAGTCGGATAGCTGGATCATACGGTTTATTCAATAGGGAGGTAACTTTTGCATCATTATTCAAAATGAGCTTTTTCATCAATTCTGTATCTTCTTTCGATTTTTTGTTTTCAGAAAGAAAATCATTTGCAAAAACAACATCGCTAACTAAAGCGCCAGCAAGCGAAAGACCTCCTAATCTTATAAATTCCCCACGGCTCATTTGGTTTTTCATGCTGTTAACTTTTACTGATACTTTTCTTTAATTTCAGCCAATTACGCAGTGGCTTTATCTAAATTATAAATACTGCTTGCAGCTCCCAACAATGCTGCATTTTCATTGTCAGTAGAAATCTGAATACTGATTTTACAACCTGCTTCTTCAATTTTTCTATTAAAGGCAGGCAGAAACAGATCGCTTGCATCTGCAATTTTTCCTCCAATAATAAAATGTTCAACTGAAAACTTTTTAAACCACGGAGTAACTATTTCAGCCAGATCTTCTCCCATTTGCTCAAAAGCCTGCAAGGCATTTTTATCACCAGCAATGGCGTGATTGTAAAGTTCTAATCCGTTTTCAAGCTGCATTTTACTTAACATAAAATATTTTGACAAAAGTCCTCTCAACGATACATAATCTTCTGCTATTCCGTTTTTAAAAGGCAAATTCCATATTTCACCATCTGCAGGTACTTCATTTCCATACGTTATTGATTTTCCTCTATCTATAAAACAAGAGCCTAAACCTGTTCCCAAGGTAACAGCCATAACTTTTTTTGAAAGATTCCCCATGTATTGATACACTTCTCCCTTACCAAAACAAGCTGCATCGTTTTCAAAAAAAATATTAAAATCATAAGCAAGATTAAGACGCTCCCTAATCAAATCGCCAATATTTAATCCGTAAAAATTTTCATATTTTGCCTGGCCTTTAATCATTGAGATCCCTTTTTCATAATCAAACGGTCCGGGTATGCAAACTGTAATTCCGCTAATATTTTTTATTGCTGAATTTTCTAAAGAAGTTTTAATCGATTTTTCCCAAAAATCCATAACCTGATTTACAGGCAAATTAGAATTAAAACTTTCTTTATGTACAGAAGAATTCAAAACTTTCATATTTGTTACATCAATAACGGCGGAGGTAATATGTGTTCCTCCGACATCCATACCGATAGCATATTTTTTTTCCATTTTATTTGTGGTTAGTGTTTTTTATTTAAGTTGTTTTCCGAATTGCAAAAGCAGATTTATCTGAACCAACAGCATAATTATTTATCCGTTACTTTCACTAATGTCCAGTTGATGCCCAACGGATTTTTGGTTAACTTACAGATTAAAGGAAATTCCGGATTTTTTACGATCCACATTTCCGTTTCATCAATCTGTGCGATTACATGTAAAGCATCTACTGATTTTCCTTCGATTTCAACAGTGTTTTTATCTGTATTCTGATCTAAAACATAAGTGGTATTATTGTAAATGAACTTGTTATTTTTCACTAAATCCTGATAAGCGGACTGCGAAATCATAAAAAAAGTTTCATTTGGCTTTAAATTCAAAACCGGTGCATATTCGCCCTGATTATAACTTAAAGCGTTCCCATTTTTAAGCCCTTCTGAAGTAGTCACAATATTGCTGTTTACATCTCTCGTATCTAAATTAAGTGTAAGTGCATCAGTTGTTATATTACAAGTAAGTGTTAAAGTCCGGGTCTGACCGTGAAGTTTGCAGATGTAATGCAACACCGTATTATTTCTGATAGTAGGAACAAAACTCTGTGCTGACATCAGTTGAAATAGCCCGCAAAAGAAGACGGTTAAAATTGTATTTTTCATGATAGCTTATTTTTTTGGTGGCAAAATAGTAGTTCCCCAGGCAGAAGGTTTTGAATCCATTTCATAAATCAATTCGCCTCCCTTAGCAATATCTTCGTGCGAAATCCAGGCTTTGTTATAAGGTTTTCCGTTTAAAGAAGCGGTTTTGATATATTTATTCTTTTCACTCATTTTTTTTGTAGCAATCTTGAAGGTTTTTCCTTCTTCCAACTGCAAAGTGATTTCTTTAATTAAAGGTGTATTCAATAAATAATAAGGCTGACCTGCATTTGGATACAATCCCATCATGTGAAAAGCCAGCCACGAAGACATAGCGCCCGAATCATCATTGCCCGGCAAACCTTCGTGAGAGGTATTGAAATTATCTTTTATAATCGTTCTGATTCGGTCACTGCTCAAATGTGGTTTTCCGATCCAGTGGTACATTGTAGGCGCTAAAAATGAAGGTTCATTTGATACATCATACAATTTTGTATCGAAAAAAGTATCCAGTCTGTTTTTGAAAGCAAGGTCACCACCTGATCTACGAATCACTTCAGGAAGGTCATGCGGAATACTCAAAGAATATTCCCAGGAAGTTCCTTCGTAAAAAAACACACACCAATGGCAAACATACCAAGGGGATTCTGTAATTACCGGTGTATATTTATAGGTTGGTTTCTGAATTTTTGATTCTCCAAAAACAACTTCGTCCAGCCAGTTTCCAGACGCGTCTTTAGGCATTATGAAACCTTTTGAACCGTTATTTTCATAATCAGACCGCCATAAATTTTGCCAGTTATCTGCCTGTTTGATATATTGGTTATAGATTTCGTTATAATTTAAACCTTTGGCAACAATAGCGATATTATAGTCATTGTATGCATAATCTATAGTACGGTTACCGGCACGATCTGTACCAAAAGGTACATAACCCAGACGTAAATAATCTAATAAACCGCCCCTTCCTTCACGTTCTTCATTCCCACCGGGCGGTATTGCAGCGTCTTTAAGCATTGCTTTCAATGCCAGTTCATAATCTATTCCTTTTAAGTTTTTTACAAAAGCATCTGCAAGTACTGTTTCAGCATTTGAACCGCCCTGAGTACGTCCATTATCATTTCCGCTTCTCCCTTCTGGCAAGTAGCCGTCATGTTTGTAAATATTAAGCATCGCATTGATAATTTCTACCTGCCGCTTTGGATCAATAAGCGTAATTAATGGACTCGAAGTTCTGAATGTGTCCCAAATACAATAAAAGTCATCATAATAGGGTTCGTTATTCGTCCATAACGGATTTTCTCCGGTGCGGTCAACAGGCATAATCATCGTGTGATACAAACCCGTATAAAACATCTTTTTATAATCTTCAGAAGTATCAGGAGAAAGCTGTATGCGATTTAATAAATGTTCCCATTTGTTTTCTAATGATGCCAAAACGGTGTTGAAATTCCAATGCGGAATTTCGGCCTCTATGTTGTTTTTTGCTTTTAACTCGCTTAAAAAAGAGATTCCGATTTTTACATTAAGTTCCTGTTTTCCGGCTGCTCCAAAAGAAACTAAAGCACCCGTTTTTTTGCCTGAATCAAACTGAGCGTTTTGGTTGTTGTAAAATTTACCGTCTTTCCAGGTAACATATTTTGCAATGGACTGGTCAAAAATCGCCCAAAAGTAAACGGTGTAAGCACGCCCATTATTCCAACCTCCTCTGATCCTGCTGTATCCTCTCACTTCAGTATCTGAAACAATCTCAATTTGAGAGCCAACAAATTGCTGCGCTTCCCTAGCATTAGGTTCAGGAGATTCCCCCAGAAAAAAACCAGGGTCAATTTTTAAATCTTTTGTTGCGTTTTTTGGATACGTTATTTTATAAAATGAAACTTTTTCAGCAGTTGTGATTTCAGTTTTAATCTGATTTTCTTTAAAAACCGTTTCATAATACCCTAGTCTTACATTTTCTTCTGTTCTGTGAGAACTTTGATCCAGTTTATCCAAATCTCCTGAAAAAGGCATGATCTGAATATTCCCGTATTTAGGGCCTCCTCCAGTTCCGCTCACATGTACCTGACTAAAACCAGTTACTTGCTTAGGCATTGGCAGCCATCCGCTATTCGGGCTTACAGTACAATCCGGACTTGGCTTTACCATTCCGTACGGACATGAAGGCCCGATAAAAACACGCCCTACTCCTTCTGAACCAATCATCGGATCGACATAATGGTGTACTTTGGTCTGGGCATAATTTACTGATGTGAAGAATAATGATATTCCTAAAAAAATGATCGCTTTAGTACCTGTCTTCATTGTTATTTTATTTCTTTCGGTTATAATTAGTATCAGTTTTTAGAAGCTTTAAAATCAGCTCAGGATGAAATTGTATCGCTTTACTGCTTTGCTTTATTAGACATTTCTAAAATCAATTTTCCTCCGTTTGTAATCGCATTGTGCGAAATTGTATAATTTTCTACCGCTGTATTGTTGTATTTTATTGCGTTGATGTAACTGTTTTCCAGACTGTTTTGAGGAGCTTCAATTATAAAATTTTTGCCTTTATAATAGTTAGGATTTAGTTGAATGGACACTTTAGAAAAAATTGGACTTCCTATCTGATATTGAGCCTCCGGATCTGTTCCTCCATTCAGCTGAAATAAGCCAATTTTAAGCAGAACATTCAAACTTCCCATCAAACCCTGATCTTCATCTCCGTTGTAACCTGTAGCCGGAGATAATCCGCTGAAAGTTTCTTTTACAACGTCTCTGGTCCAGTATTGTGTCAAATCTGGCCTTCCTAATGCATTAAAAATAAAGGATGTCTGAATGGAAGGCTGGTTGCCAAAATTGATTGGAATACGGCTGAATTCCGGATGCAATTCGGCATCATGTGAAGTTCCGGAAGTAAATTTTAACTCTTTTGCTGTTTCAAATTGCTTATTCAGTTTTTCAACCGTTTTTTGCTTTCCTCCCATTAATTCTGCTAAACCTTCAATATCATGCGGTACAAACCAGGTTGACTGTGCTCCGTTTGACTCTATAAAACCGTTTTCATATTCATATGGATCATAATTTTCACGCCACTTTCCTTCTACATTTTTAGGACGCATCCATCCGGAAGTTTTGTCAAAAACATTCTGGTAGTTTTTAGACCTTGTCATGAAATAATCATAGTCTTCCTTATGATTTAATTTCTTAGCCAATTGCGCCAGTGTCCAGTCCTGATAAGCATATTCCAATGTCTGACTGGCCCCGTCCTGATGACTTCCAAAATTGCCTTCAGGGAGTGGATACGGAACAAAACCTTTTTCGATATAATATTTCAATCCCCCACCTACATCTGTATTATGTTCGTATCCTGCTTTTCCCATGATGCCGTTTAGCATATGGTTTTTCTTCAGGGCAATGTATATGGCTTCTAAATCGTCTTTTACAATTCCTTTTTGAATGGCCGTCACTATAAAAGGTGTCGTAGAAGCGCCTGTCATTACATACGTATCATTTCCTCCCGAAGGACCACGCGGAATCATACCTCCATCTTTATAGTATTGCATTAAAGAATGTACAAATTCATCCATAATTTCAGGATAAACGAGTCCCCAAAGCGTATTGATTGTCCACTGGGCTCCCCAAAATGCATCAGAATTGTAATGGTTGAACTTTGGTTTTCCGTTTGCATCAAGCGGCAATTGCCCAATTCTGAATTTTTCTCCGGTATTATCAGGATAGGCACCGTTTGCATCGCTGATTATTTTTCGTCCCTGCAAGGCATGCCAAAGATCTGTATAAAATCGTCTTTGATCGGTTTCAGTACCGCCTTCAACCTGTATTCTGCCTAATAAACTATTCCATTCATTTTTTGAATCAGAAACTGCTTTATCAAAATCCCAATGTGGTAGTTCCTGCTGCATGTTGTTAGCAGCATTTTCTACAGAAGTATAAGAAATAGCTGCTTTCATCAGGATTTCTCCTTTGGCTTTGCCAAAATTTACCAAATAATTACCTGTCGCTGTATTTCGTTCGATTGAAGAAACAGGCTCATTAAATTTAATTTTAAAATATACCGTTAAAGGTTTTGGACGTCTGAAATTGGTACTTAAAACCAACGATCCTGAAAGTTCATAATCATTATTTTTTTCAAGTGTTCCGTTTGTATTTTCGCAAGGTCCTAAAATGGTGTTCAGATTAAAAAGAACTGCTTTTTGAGCATTTTTTGGAAATGTATATTTATGAAAACCAACTCTTTTGGTACTGGTCAGTTCTGCTTTTATTTGGTACCTGTTGAGTGTAACGGAGTGATAACCTGGAAATATTTTTTCAGACTCATGACTAAATTTAGAATAAAAATCTGAAAAGATATTTGCACTATTTCCATTACTAATCGTTACAGGCATTACTGAAAGTGCAGACATTTGCCATTCATGAACGTGGCTAAAACCTTTTATTGTGTCGGTTGTATATTTGTAACCGCCTCCCCAATCGCCTTTGATTTCGGTATCCGGGTTTAAATTTACCATGCCAAACGGACGGTTTGCCGATGAAAAGAAAAACCATCTTGAATTTTCTGTATCAAGCAACGGATAAACCATGCTTACTAGTTCTCTTTTTTTTGAAGAAGAGATTTTTTCAGCTTTGCATGAAATTAAAAAGATAAGTAGTAAACCTATTCCGAAACGTCCTAATGTATAAATCTTATTGATTATCATTTATTATAAGGTATTGGCTGATTATTATATGTTTTTTTAAATAAAAAACGTCAATAAAAAAACTGCATCTTTAACAAGTAAAAGCATTGTTTATATATTTGAGGAATGTATAAAAACAACTAAAAGAATGATATGTTATATTTAAAACAGTTCAAATAAAATTGTAATAAAAAGGAGAAGAATTAAGTCTCTTCTCCTTTTTTGAATTAAAATAGTTTTTGGTATTATCTATTAATTAGGATATCCGTCATTTTGAGTTAAAGCCGGATTTAAAACTCTTGCATTTGTTGGAATTGGGAAAACACGACGATATGTATCTGCGTTTGTTTTGTATCCCCATTGTCCTTCATATTTTCCAAAACGGATCATATCATTTCTATGCCATGCTTCCCATGTAAATTCACGAGATCTTTCTTTGTAAAGATCTTCAAGGGTTACACTGCTCCATGCAGCAGAAGTAGTACGGTTTGAACGCACCATATTAACAAGTGCTAAAGGATTTTGTCCTAAAGTTTCAGCACCCCCACGTAAAATTGCTTCGGCTTTCATTAATAACACATCTGAATAGCGTAAAAATGGCACGTCATTCTTTTGATTACGGCTGGTAGAAGTATTGTCCGGGTAAAATTTAATATTTCTATATCCCATGTTCCATGCAATTTCGTCATTTCCTAAATCAAACAAAGTAGCATTTTCGCGAGGTACAATATCAGGTGTCAGATTAACCTGATAGGTAAGAGCTGCACCACCATCATCTCCTTTATAAAACTGGTCATATCCTTTTTTAGTTGTAGTAACAGTTAAAGGAGTCCCATTATTATTATATTGCAAACCTGTTAACCACTGATCTTTACGAATATCATTAGAATCATTAAAATAAGCATAAAATTCAGGTAAGGTACTTCTTGGAGCACTAGGCGTAAAAGGAAGGCCAAATTTAGCTCTTTCAGAACGTGGAACATCATAACGGGCATGATACATCTGACCGTTAAATCCAACTGTAGTTGCTACAGGATCATAAGGTATCGCAAAAATAAACTCCTTCATTTGTGGACCATTATTTGGATAAAACATTTGAAGATAAGTTGCTCTTGGTTCCACATTATATAATCCTGATTTAATAACTTCATCACAAGCTGCAATACACTCATTATAACGTGATGTACCTGTATATACCTGAGCGTTTAGATACAATTTGGCCAACAAAGCATTAGCAGTCTGTTTGTTAGGCCTTCCATAAGTTGTTATTCCTGATGCTGCATTTAAATTAGGTATTGCTTTTTTTAATTCTTTTTCAATAAAATTAAATACCTCAGTTCTGCTCGATTTCGCGTTCGAGGTAAAACCACCATACACTGTATCCAATGGTACGTCTCCATAACTGTCCATTAACATATAATAAGAGATAGCACGCATTGTTTTTACCTCAGAAATCAAAGTATTTTTTTCTGCACCAGCCGGCATTGCCTGATTTAGAATTGAGATGGTCTGATTACTGGTCCCTATCACTTTAGCTAACCAGTCCCAAAGACTTCCTACAATACCATTGTCAGCTGTCCAGTCATGAAAATGCATGGCAATATAGTTTCTGTTATCAAACCAGTTTCCTCCTCTAGCCGGTAAAATTGCTTCATCTGTACTCAATGATTGTGACCACCACCAGGCAAATGAAAACTCACCTCGGAAAGCTGAATAAACAGGACCTGTAGTTTGTATATATTGTGATGAGTTCTGAGGAAAAGTCTCTGGCGTAAGTTGTGTTGTAATGGGCACGTCAAGATTTTCACAAGACCAGAATAATCCAACCATTAGTACCGGAAGTCCCAAATATTTTAATATCTTTTTCATAATTTTTTAGAATTTAATTTTAGAATATTACGTTTAAGCCAAACATAAATGTTCTGGTTTTTGGATAGAAGTTATTAGAATCTACACCTGGCGCTGTTCCTCCTTGTTCTACTTCCGGATCAATTCCTGAATACTTTGTAATAACAAAGAGATTATTGATGGTTTGATACACACGCACATTTTGAATAAATTTGCTCACTTTGCCAAAATTATATCCTAAAGTCATATTGTCTAATCTGATATAACTTCCGTCTTCTATAAAACGTGATGAATATTTATAAGCATTAAGGTCAGTTGGTGATTCATTTGCCGCATCTGCTAAGATGTTAGTAGTCATTGCAGTACTTGGTCTGAATAAATCAGCTTTAGTAGCGTTGAAAATTTTATTTCCAAAAACCCCTCTAAAGAAAACACTCAAATCAAATTTCTTATACTGGAAATTATTTCCCCAGCCTAGTAATACTTTTGGCTGAGCGCTTCCTGCATAGTGATAATCTACACCAATTGCCGGTGTTGTAGTTAAACTGCCATCTTTGGCAACATACTGAGATACTCCTGCTGAATTTTTACCTGCATACAGAAGAGTAAAAAATTGTCCAAGAGGTTTTCCTTCTTTAAATATCTGTAAAGTACTTCCAGTTTGTCCTCCTCCGTCAGGCTGAACTCTGCGAATTGAATCACCCCCAACAAAGAAAGGATTTGTTAATTTAACAATTTTATTCTTATTACTTGCAAGGTTTAAATTTGTTGACCATGTAAAGTTTGCTGTTTTAACAGGAGTAGCTGTTAAACTCACCTCAATACCTTTATTAGACATTGTTCCACCATTTGCTACAATTGTTCCGACAGGTGCAAGAACAGGATTTACGGCATAAGTAAAAATCATATCAGTTGTTTTCTTATCGTACAAATCAACAGAACCTGTAACTTTTCCATTGAACAATCCAAAATCAAGTCCAATGTTTGTGGTAGCCGTTTTTTCCCATTTCAAATCCGGGTTTACAAACTGATTTGGTCCGTAAGCCCCAATTTGCTGTCCATTGTAATAGAAAGTCCCTAAGCTTCCTGAGACTAACTGAGCTGTATAGGCATTAAATCCGGAAGAGTTACCTGTAACACCATAACTTGCACGAAATTTCAAGTCACTAAAAACTTTTTGTCCTTGCATGAAACTTTCTTTGTCCACTCTCCAGGCTCCTCCTACAGAAGGAAAATATCCCCAGCGATTATTGACTCCAAATACAGAACCACCGTCTCTTCTGATCGTTCCCTGTAAAAGATATTTATCACCAAAATTGTAGTTTAAACGTGCAAATTCTCCAATAAGACGCGTTTTTTGATATGCTCTGCTGTCTCCAAAATTCACCACATAACCATTTACTGATGTGTAGTTGCTTAAAGCAAGATTGTTATATCCTACATTATCTACAGGGAAATTCGTAGCTGTTGCCTGAAATCCGTCTCCCAGTGTATTTTCCTGCCATGAATATCCTAAAACAGCTTTTATTTTATGAGATCCAAGGGTTTTGTCCCAGGTTAAGAAACTTTCAATGATATTATTCGTATTCTCATAACTGTTTCTCAATGCTGAACCATTTTGACCAAAATTAACAAGCGATTTATTTTGTGGTGGATCTGGATTATTGTAAAAATTCGCACTATTATATTTTGCATAATAACTGTCGTAGAACTCACCATGAGAAGAAGTCAGTTTTTGGTGTGCAATACTTAAATTATAAGTAAATCCAAAAGGAAGTTTTACCTCTGCAGTCAGGTTACCCACAAGATTATTTGTTTGTGTTTCGTCTGTTCCGTGTTCGATTAAAGCTACAGGATTAAAATAACCGGTACTGGTAAAATTTTCAAAAAAAGTACCGTCAGGATTTCTTACAGGTGAAACCGGAAGATAACTTGCTGCTTGTAAAAGTACAGTATTACGCTGTGGTACATTTACATATTTACTATTAGAATTAGTTACATTCAATCCAAATTTAACTTTATCATCAAAAGCAAATTGTTCTACAGCTAAACGTGCTATTACACGTGAAAAATCACTTTTTAAAAGAACACCTTCTTTGTTAAGAGAAGTAATACTAGCTGTATAGCTTCCATTTTTGCTTCCTCCGCTCATCGATATGTTATGGCTGCTTGATTTTGCCATATTGGATCTTAAGATTTCTTTCTGCCAGTTTGTATTGGCACCTTTGTCGTTTTCAGGAGTAAAATTCAGGTTGTTTTTTGTAGTAAATGCTCTTAATTGATTTGCATCCATCATATCAAGCTGATTCGAAACTTCTTCCCAGCCAACATATCCGTTGTAAGCAATTTGGGTTCTGTCTTTACTTCCTTTTTTTGTGGTAACCATAATAACCCCGTTAGCGGCACGGTTACCGTAAATTGCAGTTGCAGCAGCATCTTTTAATACATCAATAGTAGCAATATCATCAGGTGAAATCATTGAAATATCTACACCTGGAACACCATCGATAACATAAAAAGGTCCCTGAGAACTATTTAATGTAGAAACTCCACGCAAAACAACAGAAGCAGTTCTTGTTGGATCTCCACTTGATGAGATATTAAGACCTGATACTTTTCCTTGTAACAATTGTCCAACATCAGTAAGAGCTCCTCTGTTTAATTCTTCTGCTTTAATAGAAGTTACAGAAGTTGTCAGGTTTTTACGGGAACCTTTTCCGTAACCTACTACTACTACCTGCTCTAAAGCATTAGTAGCTGAAGCCATTTTAATTGTTAAATTTGTTTTAGTTCCGTCTAATTTAACAGTCTGGTCTGTAAATCCAAGAAAAGATACAACCAGTATCGCATTAGGATTTGAAACTGAAATTTTGAACTTACCATCAAAATCTGTTACTACACTACGAGTAGTACCTTTTTCAAGAATGTTTGCTGCGGGCAATGGCAAATTCTTGTCATCTAAAATTACACCGGACACTTCGGTTTTTTGTGCCCATGAATTAATTGAAAGACCTAAAAAGAAGGCTAACAATAAAAGTTTAAGTTTTTCCATACTCAGTATTTAGTTAATTGGTTAAAAAAGTTTATTCGAAATTAGTATTAAAGAATTGTTAAGAAATGGACAGGTTATTCATAAACATGGATTTTTTTAATAACCCCAGTAAAATAAAGGCCTAACGAGTTTTTGTTTTTTAAAATATATAACTAAACTCTTATTAATACATCCATCTTACGAAAGCTTCCATTGCTGCATAATGGGCTAATCCGAGTTCATGGTACAGATCTGCCGTTTCTTTATTTCGGTCTTCGGCTCTTTGCCAAAATTCCCTGCTGTCAGAACCCTGAAAAACGACTCCGTCTTTTTGTGACTGATGTTTAAAAATTCCTTTTCTCTTTTCCATAACCTGATCGGGTCCCATTGGTACAGCCATTTCAATTTCATCAATTCCCCATTCCTGCCATGCGCCTCTGTACAGCCACACCCAGCAATCTTTCATAAAATCTTTGGTCTTTAAACGATTTACAGCTTCAAAAATAGCGTCAAGACAAACTTTATGGGTACCATGCGGATCTGCCAGATCTCCTGCAGCATATATTTGGTGAGGTTTTATTTTCTCAATCAAATCCATTGTAATTTGAATGTCTGCTTCTCCCAAAGGTTTTTTCTCTATGGTACCGGTTTCATAAAAAGGAAGTTCCATAAAATGAATCTGATTATCTGGCAATCCAACAAAATAACAGGTCGATTGTGCTTCACCTTTTCGAATCAATCCTTTAATATTTCGTACTTCGGGAATATCTATTTCACTGTTTTTTTTATTTTGAAGAAATTCCAGTGACTTTTTATAAATAGTATCTGCTTCAGCACTTTTAATTCCGAATCTCTCATTATAGTCACAAACAAAACTTGCAAATCGTAAGGCCTCATCATCTGCTACTGCAATATTTCCGGAAGTCTGGTATCCTACATGCACTTCGTGCCCCTGCTCTTGCAAACGTTTGAAGGTCCCTCCCATACTTATAATATCATCATCTGGATGCGGACTAAAAATAAGGACACGTTTTTTTGCGGGCTCTGCCCTTTCTGGTCTTTTGCTGTCATCTGCATTTGGTTTTCCGCCCGGCCATCCTGTAATGGTACTCTGAAGTTTGTTAAAAATCTTAATGTTAATATCATAGGCAGGACCTAAATCGGCAAGTAAATCGCTCATTCCGTTTTCAATATAATCAGCGTCTGTCAGCATCAGAATTGGTTTTTTTAGGTGTAAAGCCAAACCTAAAACAGCTTTTCTAATAAGATTATCTGTCCAGATGACATTTTCAACCAGCCATGGCGTATTGATACGTGTTAATTTTGAAGCAGCAGCTTTATCCAGTACAAATGTGGTGTTGCTATGCTCCTGTAAAAAAGAAGCCGGAACTAAATTAGTTACTGTTCCTTCTACCGAAGCTTTAATAATGTTTGATTTTCCTTCGCCCCAAGCCAATAAGATCACTCTTTTAGCTTCCATAATTTTCTTTACACCCAGAGTAATAGCCGTTCTTGGCGTATTATTTAAACCCGAAAAATCGTTACTTGCTGCTACACGCGTAATGTGATCTAAAGCTACCAAGCGGGTCTTAGAATTTTGAAGCGAACCAGATTCATTAAATCCGATATGACCATTTCCTCCAATTCCCAAAACCTGCAAATCAATACCGCCCAGCGCTTCAATTTTGCTTTCATATTCTGTACAATAATCCCCAATAGCTTCTTTTGATAAAGTCCCGTCTGGTATATGAATGTTTTCAGGTAAAATATCGACATGATTGAATAATAATTCTTTCATAAAACGAACGTAGCTGTTTATGGAATCGGGTTCCATCGGATAATATTCATCCAGGTTGAATGAAACAACATTTTGAAAACTCAATCCTTCTTCTTTATGAAGTCTCACCAGTTCCGCATACAAACTTTTAGGACTCGATCCTGTTGCTAATCCCAATACACATAACTGTTTTTGAGCCTGCTTTTCTCTAATCAAATTCGCTATTTCATTGGCTACTGATTTAGAAGCTATAACTGAATTTTCATAAACCACAGTACCAATATTTTCAAATCGCTTTTCAAAGCTTGTCGCTTTGTCTATACTGCTTTTTAACATTTGTTTTATTTTTTGGTTAGTATATAATTTTCTAATACATTTCTTTGTTTTCGCACCATTTCTCTTCCCACTGCTTTATTGATGCTCTTACTTTAGCTTCATCAAATGTTGCGTTGCTAACAGCAGATTCTCTTTGAGCCTGTAAAAACATTTTCCATCTTGGCCAGTAAAAATCTTTATACATGCCTTTCCATGCTCTTGATGCGTAGTCATTTAGGTGGCCTTCTCCTCCCCATAATGTTATCAAGGCTTTAGCATTTTTTAAATATATCTTAGATGCATCAGGAGAATTTCCATAATCCCAGGCTGATTTTAGCCAGTAATTCAGATTATTCAGCGGCTGACCTGACATCATCCTGTCAATATCAAAAGCTGTTTTTTCTATTTCTTTAAATAAATCATCTCCTTTTTTAATGTCTTTGGATTGATAAGCTGCCACACATTTCATTAGTAAATCATCAATTCGTAATGAATAATAATGTCTTGAAACATCAATTACATCATAATTGTAAAGGTTATTTTTATTGAAATTTTTAGCTTCTTTTTTTAAGAGGTCAATCGCTTGTTTTAGTTTTTCCTTGTCTCCAGGATTGCCTTTAAATTCTGTTACTTTTAATGTAGGCCTTTTAAAAAACAAATAAGCGCCAGCCCAGTCATTCCACCAGCGGGTTTCCCAATATTTTGTGCTGTACACCGATTCTGTCAGCAATTGCCATGCTTCAATAACAGTAGCTGAAGTTTTTCCGTATCTGGCATTCAAATGTTTCTTTAACCATTCCTCTACAGGTTCTTTTCCCTGTGTCCATGGAAGATCATAAATGTATTCGTAAACTATTGAATTGTTATTCAATCCTTCAGGCATTACACCATAACCTACGATATTCCCTTTATTAGGGTTTTGCAGTAAACTGGTAAGTTCCTTTTTGTAAAAATTTAAATCTCCGTAAACCGGATTCGATCCTCCATAATTATGTACATAGCCGTAAGACCATTGCTTACCATAAAAAGCTTCCTGATTCTCCCATACCTTATATCTGTCATTGGCATAATCCTGAACTATCATTCTGTCATTGGGTACTTTACTTAAAAAAGCTTTGGTAGCTTCTTTAGTCCAAAATTCTTTATTATCGCCAAAAAGCCATCCCTGCATTACCCAGGTCGCTTTTGGAGAAGCTTCATTAATGGTTTCAAAAATGGTTTTTCCGTAATCTGCCAGTTCCTCATATTTGTGTTCTTCAGAAACCGGTGGTGTTATTTCATTAAAAGAATCTGCAAGATAAAATTCAGACTGTCCGTATGTTTTAGTGTAAATTTCTATAAAACGTTTTCCAATTTCTTTAAACAAAGGATCATTTGGATCTAAAAGGTAAGTGCTTTCAAACCCTCCTCCTGACCATGATTTCAATTCCTTTATTTTTGAATTAGGATGTGACTCTGCAAAGGCCTTAGGCACATAACCGCTAAAAGCAGGTACAACCGGATGCATACCTAAAGTTCTCATCTTTTGTAAAATCTGTTTCTGAACTTCTTTCTTTTTATTAATAAATTCCTGAGGTAAAGGTCCATCAAGGCTGTTTATATTCCCCATTCGCTGCCATGGCAAAAATGCCGGCCCTGCAAAATGAGCCTGCAATTGGCCGTCTGTCAATCCGTACGCTTTCCATAATTCCTGCCATACAGCTTCCTGTCCTTCTAATGCAGTAGGCAGATTAATTCCGTGGAGTGCCATCCAGTCAATTTCCTGTTCCCAGCGTTTCCAGTCCCACCAGGGTGTTGTGTACCCAAAAGTACAGGCGTTTAAATATTTTCTGTATTTAAAAGGTGTAGCTAGTTTTTTTGAATATGCTGGCCACTTTTTAGGTAAGCTGATTCTATTGCCTTCCCAGCTAACCGAGGCAGCTCCAATATCCCTAAGAAATGTATAAGCCGCATAACAAACAGATGTATTGGATGTTCCGGTAATTTTCACTCTGTTTCCTGTTACTTCAACTTCAGACCAATCCGCATTTTGGCTTTTATTTTCGATAAGATTTAAATCAAATTCTTTGGCCCTATTACCTATCAGTCTTTCCATCACCGCTAAAGCACTTTTGGTATTATCTACACTTTGACAATACACTTTAGATCCCAACAGAAATACCATTACAAAAACCAGTATACTATTCTTTATTAAGGAATTATAGTTTTTGAATTCTAAACAATCACTTTTCATACAGATATCTATTTATAGATTAACACAATTTATTTTATTAAAAGCATACACATAAAAAATAGGGAGATTAAAATCAATTAATCTCCCCTCAAATCAACTTAAAAACTAACACAAAATTTAAGTTCAATATTTTAAAAATATTGACATGAAAACACTAATCTTCAACCACAATGATTAATTAATGATAAAATTACTCTGAAAGAATATTTAAGAAATGGACGCATTATTCAAAACTATGGACATATTATCCATTGCTTTAAATTGAAAATAATTGTTAATCTATTGATTAGAAATCACCCTTAACTATGAAGAAACTGTTAGGATAAATTTGATAATTTTGTTTGGGAGTGTTATTAAGATTTATTAATCTTTTGAACAGTATTAAAAAGGAATTATTCTTAATCTAAAAATGCTGAAGCTTTTTCAGTTATTAAAGTCTGCGTAATATCTTTCAAGAAGTAAAACAGCTCCATTTTGTGAAGCCAGTTCAGTAAGACCAGTTTCACACAATGCATTGATTCTACAAATCTGATCTTTGGATGATTTTAATTTGCCTAATTTCTTATCAAAAATGCTAATAGTTTCAATAGCATTTTTTACAATCTTTATTAATTGCCTAAAATCCTCCTGAGACAATCTGTTATCTTTTACATAGTTTTCTAATCTAGCTCCCCATCTGTATTTTGGATATTGTTCAAGCCCCATAAAATGGAACATCCAGACTTCTTCATAATATCCTAAGGTCTTAATGATTCCTATATAATCTGCAATTAATTCATCATGTAGATTATTTGAAGCATAACCGTATTTTTTTAATGTATATAAATGGGTAAACTCATGTTCTCTTCTAATCGAAACAGAATTTGAAATCCATTCATCATCAGTTAATCCAAGTTGATTTGCTGCTATGTTGCTATATGGTTTTGTACTTAGAATAATCAATTTGTCTTTGTATAACGATTTATTGAGTATCACGTTAGCAAATTCCTGATTCCAGTTTTCAGAAGGATTTTTTGCCTGCCATTCTTTTTTTATATTCCTGATTCTTTCCCAATTATTGAGACCATTTATTAATACAGCACCCATTGATTGCGGAACTTCAACAGGATTATTTTTATGTAGTAAACACTGGATTATTTTAACGAAATCTTCTTGGTTTGGAATTATCAGAACAGGTATTTTACCGGCTTGACAAATATTATTCTCAAGTTTTATATTTTTAGGGTCAGTTAATTCCAGATAACAAGGCAAACTTGTCAAATCTATTTTACCTTTAAAAACAAACTCTTTATATAATACAGATTTTTCTATTCCAGTTTCTATTGGGAAATTCAGTTGAGGATAACATCTTTTTAATAGATCAAATACATTGTTATTTGCATTGTCTTTAGAATAGTCATCCCAAAATTCATTATTTAATTCTTCTGTAAAAGATTGTTTATTCTGAAACTTATTAAAAACATATTCTTTAAGAGGATTAGACAAATTCATAAAAGACTCCTGATTTATTCTTAGGGAAACTGAATTGTCCATAATTATGCTATTTGACGTTTAGCCAGCTGTGTAAATAAACCATCCATCTGCATTAATTCGTCATAAGTACCCGATTCTGTAATTTCTCCTTTATCCAGCACAAAAATTCGGTCTGCGTTTTTTATAGTGCTCAATCTGTGTGCAATGACAATTCGGGTTGCCTGAAGTTTGTCTAAACTTTCTGCTACAATATTTTGAGTTCTGTTATCAAGTGCGCTGGTGGCCTCGTCCATATAGAGCAACCTTGGTTTATGCACTATTGCCCTAGCAATCATCAGTCTTTGTCTCTGTCCTCCGGAAAAAGTCCCTGCACCTTCACTTATAAATGTATGCAATTCCATCGGCATGGTCTTGATATCTTCTTCCATACCAGCCATTCGGGCTGCGTTCCAGGCATCATCTAATGTCAACTCAGAATTTCCGACAATATTCTGATAAATACTTCCGGACATTAGTGCTCCGTTTTGCAATACCACCCCAATTTGTCTTCTTACCAATTCTTTGTTCATCGTATCAAACGTATTTCCGTCATAAAATATAGAGCCCATTTCCGGATGTTCAAATCCTAACAGTAGTCTCATGATTGTCGATTTTCCGGAACCAGAGGCACCAACAAAAGCAACCATTTCACCTGGTTTAATTTTGAAGGTAATATTTTTTAAAATTAAAGGCTGATTTTCGTTATATCGAAATGAAACCGAATTCATTTCAATTTCGCCAGCTAATTCACCGGGATCAATACTTTGTTCTACAGATTCTGTTTCTTCTTCTAAAATAGGTTTTACCCTTTCGTAAAGCGGAATAACATTCAGAGAAGTAATAAATGCCATGCTTAACCTTAAACTATCACTTAAAAACTTATTAAAAGCTGTTATAAAAGCCATAAATGCACCTACAGTTATCATACTGCTCATTTTATCCGCGTTTAAAACTGTGTAATAGATAAACGAAAAAAAGAAAATACTCGTAAAGAGCGGATAAGAGCTATTAAAAACTTCCACAAAATTCTGATAACTGCCGGACCTGAATCCTAAGGTTTTTAGTTTTGAAAACTTATCTGCCCAGAGAGCAAAAACCCTTTTCTCGCCACCTGTAATTCTTATTTTACTGATTCCTGATAAAAATTCAAAAAGAAAACCCTGTATTTCTCCCTGATATTTAGATACTTCCCTGTCATATTTTAACTTTAAACAGCCCATAACAATCATAAATATCACGGCAACTAAGGCTAAGCCTACCCCAACCCAGGCCAAACCTGAATCGTAATAAAAAAGCAGTATTAGATTGACGAACGAAAACGCACCGCTCAGTACAGCAGTCATCAGTGTATTAGAGAGAATCTGTCGTATAGAATTAATACTAAGAACCCTATTTGTAAGGTCTCCTGCTGTGTATTTTTTGTAAAAAGTTACGGGTAGTCTTAATATATAGTCCATAACTCCCGCCTGAAGGTTAATACTGGATTTTGATTCTACACGCATTTGCAAAACACCCTGTACCAATTGAAGTCCGGCAGTAACCAGACCGATGATAATCATTATACTAAACACTTCAAAATGAATGGATCTGTCTGCTGTCGGAATAACATCGTCAAATATAATCCCGGATAAGATTGGAATTAATAAACCTATTAAGCTGCCTGCAAAAGAAGCAAGTATTAATAATCTGGCATCTTTTTTTACGCCATTCATAGCAAAACTTAATACTTTTTTCATGGAGTTCATCTTAACATTGAATCCGGAAAAAAACATATATCCTATAGGTTCCAAACTATCTGCAATTTCCTGATTGACAACGGTCTCAGTTCCTTCAGACAAATTTTTAATCAAATATGTATCTGAGTTTTTTTGTATTAAGGCCACAGGACTATTATCGGGCTTCAAAAAAGCGAGTAAATGTCCATTTTCCTCCTTCCACCATCTGTCTCTCAGAATAATTTTACGAACTCTTATTTTAGAGCTTTTTGCAATAGCATACAACATATTATTTGCACTGCTCTGAGTAGTTTCAATGTATTTTGGCTCTTCAAATTTAAATCCTGTGTGATCTCCAATTATCTGGCATGTGGAATAGAGAATACCTGACTTATGTGTGTTTTTAGATGAAATACGACCAATATTTTTTTTATTGCCTGAAACTATAGATTTTATTTTTTCGAGCGTATTTTTTAATTCATCTTCCTCATTTATGAGTTTATTACTAAAGTGCGTGTGTTCTAATAAACTGTTATTTTCTATACTATTACGAAGCTGATTATAAAAATAAGATTGCAGTTTTTCTAAAGAAATTAGAAAATTAATTTCTTCTTCTATAACTTCCCTTGTACTTAATATTTTTATTTCTGAATCATCGGATAAAGACTTTATCCATAACTTATTGGACACTGGTATTGGATAGCCTGTTTCATTCGTTGAACTAATATTCATTTCATCTGAAAAAACAGAAAGATTTCCTTTAAGTAATCTTACCCAATTTATTCCATTTGAAGGATATGCTATTGAATTCTCATGTAGTAATAATTGCTCCAAATCATTGAGCGCAATATAAACTCTTGGTGTATTATTAAAACTTAATTCGGCTGAAGTTTTTAAAATCCATTTGTTAATCATGTTTTTTAAAAAGAAACGATCAATATTCAGAAGATCACATTTTTGAATCGACAACAATCTAGCTTCGTTTGAAAAAACAATCAGTCTAATGTTTTCAGCACATCCATTAGGTAATAAACTAAACAATAATTCTCCGTGTTTAGCAGAATAGAGATATTTTAGGGCACATAAATATTCTCCCTGATCATCAACTTTAGTATAAAACACATTTACTTCACCTGAAATAATCATCCAGAAACTGTCTGTATTATTCAGAATCAATGGTTTTTCAACCCCGATATGTATTTTCTCTTTTACTGACATATTGCTAAATTTATTTTGTTTCAATCAAATGAGAATAAATACCATTTAATTTTAGTAATTCCTGATGAGAACCCCGTTCGACTATTTTTCCATACTCCATGACAATTATTTCATCACAATCCATTATAGTACTTAATCTGTGAGCTACAATCAGGCAGGTACATCCTCTCTTCTTAATATTATCCATTACTGTTTTTTCAGTTGTAGGGTCTAAGGCGCTGGTTGCTTCATCCATTATCAAAATAGTTGGATTACCGGCTAATGCCCTTGCAATTTCAATACGTTGCCGCTGTCCTCCGCTAAAATTGGTTCCGCCTTCCATGACAGAACTGTCATAACCGTCATTCCGTGCAGCAATAACATCATGAATAACTGCGTCACGAGCTGCATTTATAATATGTTTCTCAGGAATCATGGAGTCCCAGAAAGATATATTCTCTTTAATAGTACCATTAAAAACAATTACATCCTGATCTACTACCGCCAGCGAACTTGTAATAATATGTCTTGGAATATCGTTTCTGTTTTTTCCGTCAAGTAAAATTTCCCCATGCCAGGGATCATAAAGACCGGAAGCTATTTTTGCAATAGTCGATTTGCCGCTTCCAGAGCCTCCTACTAGTGCTACTCTGCTTCCGGGTCTTAGTTTTAAGTTAAAATTTTCAATTAATGCCGGCATATTAGTATTATATCCAAATGTTACATTTTTCATTTCATAATATCCCGTCAGTTTATTTTTATATTGTTCGAGAGTTGAAAGCTGTTCGTTTTTATTATGCTCTTTTTCCTTAAACTGATTGTCAATTTCATAGTTAAGTACATCATCAATCCGGTTCATATCGCTCTCTGTTTCATGAAGCATTGTTCCCACACTTACAAGCTGATTTACGGGCGAAATAAAATTTGACATTAAATAGGTAAAAGCCACCAGAGCCCCTAAAGTCATCTGCCCGTCCATTATCTGCAAAGCTCCAATTCCTAAAATTAAAGCGTTTGTCAGCGATGTAATCAAGCTGGGCAAAACATTAAGTCTGATTGTTAACCATCCTAATTCCTGTTGTGCATTCATTACTTTGGCCAGATATCCTATCCAGTTGGTAAAAAAATCATTTTCCCTCCCAGAGGCTTTTAATGTTTCGATCATGCTAATTCCGGAAGTTGTAGTACCCAAAAGTTTACCTGTTTCATTGCTCAGCCTTCTGCTTCCGTCTTTTCTGGCTGTTGAAACATATCTAAGAATAAAAATATTTAAGCCTGCCATGAAGACTCCGATTAAAGTCAGCGTTACATCATAAGAAAACATAAGCGTTGCATAAAATATAACTGCAATAACATTTAAGGCAGCATTAGCCAAATCACCACTCAATAATTTAGCTACCTTATCGTTCAGCGAAACCCTGTTTCCAACTTCTCCGCTGTATCGCTGTGTAAAAAAGGCTATAGGCAGATGAAAAACATGCCAAAGAAATTTACTGGAAGTTACCAGAGCCAGTTTGGTTTCTAATTTAAGTAAGAAATATTGCTGAAGGTAAACCAGAACAGAATTAATAATCAGTATTGCGCCCATTATCAAAAGCAGCGGCATTACAAATCCTGAAAAATTATTTATGAGATATTTATCTATAAAAACGGTGAGAAAAGACGGTATTACAAGACCAGGAATTACTAAAAATAAACTCGCTAGAATAATGTAGGTTATACTTAATTTAGAATTTGCCACCCTTGAAAGCAGAGAAGACATCAATCCTCTTTTTTCATTTCCTTTTTGGAAAGCTGCATTTGTTTCAAAAGTTAAAACAACACCTGTGTAGCAATCATCAAATTCCTGATGGGTTACAGAATATCTTCCTTGGGCCGGATCACTTAAATACACTTTATTTTTAGTAAAGCCTTCTAAAACCAAAAAATGATTGAAATTCCAAAAAATAATGGCTGGCATTCTAACCTGCATTAGTTTTTCTATAGACTTTGCATAACCTTTACCTTCAAGTCCAAATTCTTTGGCTGCTTTTAGAATATTAGTTGCTTTTAATCCATCTCTCGAAACCCCACAGGATATCCTTAGTTTTTCCAATGGAACAAACTTACCAAAATGGCCTAAGATAATACTTAGGGCCGCAGCACCGCACTCTACACTCTCCATCTGTAAAACAGTTGGAACCTTAACGGGTCTCGCTTGTTTTTCTATAACTAAGGTAGCACTATTTCCCATTTGTCTTTATTAATATAAATCGAAAAATTTCTTGAATGCAGGTACAACAATCGTTACCGGAGGTTCTTCTTTTATGGTTACTTTTCCCATACATGAAGTACCCTCTTTTATAAACACATCAGGTCCTTTTGCAGAAGTCCATTTAAATCCGCTGTAAGATTCCGGATCGCTTTCAAAATCCACATGAACTTCAAACAATGTTCCTGAGGCCAGAAGACTTTTTGCCAGCTGATCATTTTTAACTGAGGTCAGCATACCCTGCTGCGTTACAGGGAAATCAGAAACATAGGTTACTTTTCCTTTTATAAAGCCATATTCCTGAGGCTGCACGGTTGAAGGGACTACTAATGCTTCCATTCCTTTTCTAATTTTCTTTCCGTCCTGTGACGGAATATAAAGTACTCCTTTTAATTGCGAATGTTTTGTTTCATGAAGGTTTTTAAGTTTAAACAATGGTGTTCCAGCACTTACAACAACTCCTGCATCTGTTAAAACTTCTACAACTTCACCGTCATAAGGACTTATTATATTTCTTTGAATGTCATAACGCTCGGTTAAGAATTGCAAGTTCCTTTCGGCTTCAGCAATTCTCTGTTTTTGCAAAGTAACTTTCTGCTGCAAATCAAAACCCAGATCATGCTGTTGGTTGGAAGTTTCTGCTTTTTGCCCTTTCAGTCTTTCTATCGTATTTTTTGAAGCTTCAATTTGCTGTTTTGTATTTGCTACTTCAGATTTGGTTATTAAACCTTTACTAAGTAAACCGTTTTCAGATTCCAACTGATTATTTAAAAACAATAATTTCTTTTTCTCTGATTCAATTTCTCCCTGAATACTAATACGTGTTTGCTTAATTAATTCACCCTGAAGTTGAGTTCCCTGATTTCCATAAGAAGATAGTTTTCCCATTTCAAACTTTCTGTCAGAAACAACAGCTTTTGCATCTTCTATTTGCTGAAGCAGTTCTGGTTGTTTTATAGTGGCGATTATATCCCCTTTTTTTATTTTTTTGCCTATAGCTACTTTTAGTTCTACCAATTGTCCTTGCGATGTAGCTACAACTTCATGAACCTCGCCTCCCAGTACAACACCAATTACATCTAATTTTGTTTTTACTGTTCCTGCAAATGACCAGACAACCCCTGTAAATAATGCCAAAGCAACTGTCGTAAGGGCTATCCAGGCTTTTGTTCCTGTAACTTTAATTAACTGATCTAACTTTTCTGGAGTAGAAAGTTTTTCTAACGCCGATTTTCTGAAAAAACTTGCTGACATGATTTCCGGTTTTATTAATTTATATTAGGCACAGTATAAAAGGCATTCTGGATTACATTAAAATCAAGATTTTCTTTAGCAACAAGAGTTCCTGTTTCATGTCTGAGGCTAATGATTGCATTTGAAAACTGCTGTTCCGCATTCAGATATTCCAGTTCTGAATAAGTGTATCTTTCCTGAAACTGCATTAAATTAAAAAGAGTTGTTAAACCCATTTGAAATTTGACTTGTTCGTTATTAAACGCTTCCTGATAAAATGCCATTGATTCTTTTGCCTTTTCAAGAATCACAACACTATTATTTAAATTATTAGTAGCAATATTTATATTTAATTCGATGTTTCTCTGGGTATTATCTCTTATTACCTGCTGATCTTTTACCGCAATTTTACTAATCGAATAATTTCCCTTTGCTACATTATTATTTAAAGGAAACATAAACGTTAATTTTGCTCCTCCTCCTACATCCTGCCCCTGATTGTTTACAAATGAAGATAAAGTTTTATCCATTCCATTACCATTACTGGTGCTTCCGTAATAGACAAATCCGGTCAAATCCAGTTGAGGTTTCAGGTTGTTTTCGGCTAACTGATACTGAAGTTCTACAGCTTCAGAGATTTTTTTTATGGCTTTTAAATCTCCTCTATTCTCCTGAGCGGTTTTAATAAATGCGTTTTTATTACTATTTCCACTATAACCGCTTTTGGCAACTTCCGGAAAATCATTGGCAGGAACATCTAACAATTGGCTTTCTTCCTCAGATAATCCGATAGCTCTTCCCAGATTTATCTTTGCAGTGTATAAATTTTGTCTTGCAATAGCGGTTAATCTTTCCTGATTGGTCAAATCTGCATTAATCTGAGCCAGATCTCCCTGAGGTTTTTTATCAGCTTTAACCAGCTCATTTGTCATTTCTAACAGGTTGCGTACCCTCGTTTCATTTTGAATATAAACATCTAAGCTTTTAAATGCTGTATAATAACTCCAATATGCTAATCCTATTTGTAAAATTTCATATGAGCTGGTAAACTCATAGTCATAATTGTTTTTATCAATATAAAGGTTTGAAATCCTTTCTCCTGTTGTAGTAATTCTTTTTCCTCTTCCTCTTAACAACGGCTGGGTTAACGAAAAATTGAGGACTCCGGTATGGTTACCATAAAAAGGACCAACATACTCATTAAAATTATTGAAGGGAAAATTACTATCTTTATAAAGATATCTCAAACTTACTTCTGCTATTTGTGAGGTTCGGAATTTCTTTACAAGGTTAGCGGCAAATTCAACCGAATTAGATTTCAAAGGGCTGTCGATAAACTCATTTCTGGGATCAGCATCATAAAGATTATACCTGCTTTTTTGATAAATAACATTTGAATTCAGATTATAATCGAATGTCCCTGCCTGAACCTGAACGCCCGCTTCGGCATTTTGTACAGCATAATAAGTGCTTTTAATATTCGGATTTTTATTAAATGCAATATTTGAAATTTCAATTAAATCACATTTAATTTTAGATTGACTGTAGAGGTCATTAACAGTAACAATCAATACAGAAAAAAAGAAATAGTAAGCCCTCATTAAATTTTGATCTTATAATTTATAACTTCCTTAGATTATGCCTGCGAAAAACTATTTAAAATTTGTCCAAACCGGGAACCAGCCTGGGCAACACCATCCAAAATTTTGGTATCTATCAGGTCTTCTTCCTCAGGGATACCATAACCTAGCTGATCTGTAGTTTTTCTTAATCTGTTAGAAAGAAATAAGGCTAAGGCATAATAAAAATTAGCTCTGAAATCCGGGTTTTTTGAAAGCCTTAATTCTATGACCTGTCTGGAAATCTTATATACTGTTGATACCTTTTTTGCAATTACAGAAACTGAAGGTGGTCTTGTTTCCAGAAAAGACATTTCTCCTACAACCTCTCCAGATCCTAAAATTGCAATATCATCTTTATCTCCATTTTCTGAACAAACAGATAACTGACCAGATAATATGATAAAAAGACTGTCAATAAAGTTGCCTTTTTGAATCAGTTTTTCACCAATTCCTAATTCTATTTTTTGACCATTTTGAATCATCCATTCTACATCTCTGCTATTTAACTGGCCTAAGAAAAAAAGTGCTCGTTTCATAATGTATTTTTTAAGGTTAAACTAATTTATTTTAATTTGTGCTGTTGATTCAGACAAAAAATCTGACATATCTGACAGTGAAAATCATTTATGAATTCTGCGTAATGAATCATATAGGCTTTCATAATCTGTAATCACAGAGCCACCGTTTACTTTATCTAATTTTTTCTCGTCTAATTCAATATCCTTAATGTTTGGTTTTACAGGTATATTGATGTATATATAGTCCGGATTAGACTGGTCAGCTACCATGATTTTTTTTCCTGTTGGGAGACTTCTTCCAAAAAATTTTTCCAGTGTTTTTTCAGGATTTATAATCAATGACTCTTTAAAATCATCATTTTCCCAGGCTTCCGTAATTATCCTGAAAAACACATCCTGACCTTTTTTTTGTTCTTCTGTTAGTATCATTTCGTTTGCTATTAATTTTTTATACTGCTAATTATTTTATATGTTTTCATCTTAAAGAGTTTATTAACTCTTTAGGAGAAATATCATACTGACTTGAAAATAGTTTTGAAAAATAATGTACATCATTATATCCCACAGAATAGGCAACTTGAGAAATTGAATTTTGAATGTAATTATCAATCAGCTGTTTTGCTTTGTGCAATCGCAGGATGCGTATATACTTATTTGGTGTCAAATGGACCAAATTGGCTATTTTTCTATGCAATTGTCTTTCACTAACTGCCATTTTATATGATAGTTCATACAAGTTCATGTCATTTTGATTAATTGAACTATAAATTTCTTTTTCTAAATTTATGAGCCAGTCCTGGTCTAGTTTTGTGACTTTTTGCGGATTTATTTTATCCATACACAAACTCTGTACATTTTTATTAGATTCATAAATATCAAAAATATCAGGACGTCCCTGAATTGTGAGACTTACGGACTTTGATTTGATTTCTTTTAAAATTTCTTCAATCAGATCGTTTATTTGTTTACTACTTGAAAATATAATTTCATTCTTAACTTTTGTATCAACAGTATCGGGTTTACTTGCAGTGATAATCGTATCTAATGGGCTCTTGATGTTTTGAACAATCTGATTAAGTACATCCGGAGATGACCAGTCAATTGTAGTGCTTTTTGTAATTTGATTTATCATTTTAATGGAAATTAATTTGTTAGTGAACAATTTTTAACAACCCGGCTTTGAAAAGTCATTTTGAATTTGAGAAAAAAACTTTAAAACATTATGCCTGATAAATGTATTCTTGATTTTTAAATATTGGGTTCGGTATTTTATCTATATACTGATCTGCTATCAAATACCTGTTCTTACAATAAAAGTCTTTTAAGCCATCATAAGTCATTGCTATCGGGATAGTTTCAGAACCTAAATAATAAACTGAGGCACCAATAATATGTGTTTTTATCCCTAACATATTCATAATTCTCAATAACTTGCTATCGCATTCCGCCAGAGCAACACCATTCTTTTGCTCACATATTGGAGCAATAGCGCAAACCATTAATCTTCTGAATAAAGTTCTGTCCTTACTATTCTTTTTTGTTGCAAATCTGCCTATATGCCATATTGAGGACAATTTTTCTGAGTAATTTAAAACACTTAATGGATCTATATCGAAGATTTTCTGAATAGGGAGTTTAGCTTTATAATCCCATTTAATCACCCTTATAGATCCTTCAATGTTCCCTGAAAAATCTTTAGCAACAAAAATTTCAGAATCTTTGAAATAGTTTAGTTCTTCATCGTACACTTCCTGAGTGTCGTTAACAAGTTCCTTTGTAGTTACATTTTCGCAATGATGACTGAAATTCTCTTCAACTACAAACTTTGCTAATTCTGTTAGCTGATCTAATTCTAATCTTTCTAAATAACTTTGTGTAATGTTCATGGGTCTTGGTTTTCTAACAAAGCTAATTTTCATATATTATAAATTCACTACACCAAATTGTAGTATTAAATTGAAAATGAACAAACTATACTTTTGTGTAGTTGTATTAGAATAAATCAGTACCAAAAAAAGCTGTAATTTTAACAAAGATGTTTATAACTACACATTTACAATATTTACCTCATATTTTTTAATATTTAATTGTTTGAAAATCAGTTAAAATCATGTTTTTTTTTCAAACATGTATCTGTTATATTTTTCATTTGATAAAAACACACTACAAATATGTAATTATTTTCATACACAGTAAAAAACAATTAAATTTGAATAAAACTAGATGTAAATGAATAGAGCAGATTTAAATTCGTTTTTTGATTCGAGAAATATAATTTCTGGCTTAACTGATGAAGAAATTTCTAAAAGATTAGAATATTTAGAGCCAATAAAAGCGTTTTCGAGAGCTACTTATACCAGTATTTATGTTATAGATTACTTAAAGCAAGGCTTTGAATTTGTTTCTGATAATCCATTATTTCTTTGCGGTAATACTGCTGAAGAGATACAAGAAATGGGATATTCTTTTTATTTCAAACATGTTCCCGAGGCCGACTTAGAGTTACTGCTAAAAATTAATTCTGCTGGTTTTGATTTTTATGAAAAATTACCCATTACTGAAAGAACCCAATATACCATAACATATGATTTTCATTTAAAAAATAAAGAAGGGAAGCTGATTTTAATTAATCAGAAACTAACCCCTCTTTTTTTAACTGAAACTGGTAAAATTTGGAAAGCAATATGTATTATTTCATTATCATCCGAACGTAAAGCCGGGAATATCAAGATATATAAAAACGGTGAAAATAAAGTTTATAATTATAATCTCAATAAAGGATTTTGGGAAGATTCAGAAAAAACATCCTTATCCAAAAGAGAAAAAGAGATTTTACAGCTTTCTACCAGAGGATTTACCATAAATGAAATAGCGAATGAAATATATGTTTCACCAGACACTGTAAAATTTCACAGAAGAAAATTATTTGAAAAATTAGAAGTCACCAATATATCTGAAGCAATTGTTTATGCGACTAATAACAAACTAATTTAAAAATAACGTTCTGTAACTATATTATTAATTTTATAATCTATGCTAAAGCGTATTCTATAACTTTTTCCATCTTAAAACTTGCCATTGTTTCATTTATTTCTGCCGCGAGTTTATCTAACATATCAAAATCTGTTAAGGTATTTTTTTCAAATCTATCAACCATTTCAAGAAAAACATTCCAGTAGTCAGGATTATCGTCAGGATGAGGAATATGCCCTGAAACACCTAATTCCTGCAGCCTTAATGCTATATCCTCACGATCGTAGCATTGAGTACCGATTGTTAGGGATGCCACTCTGTTCATTATTGGATAATTATAAATTGAAGCGCTGCACTGATGAATTACTAAATTTGAAATTCCACATATATAGTGTAATGGAAATAATCTATTATAAAAAACTTCTTGTTTGTATTTATCATTTATTTCACAATTACAAGTAGTGATAACAGCATAGTTACGTTTGACAAAAAACTCTATAAAATTTTCTATTGGAGTCCGGTCTACAGTGCCTGTTGTAATAAAAACTATTGGTTTTTGTTTATTATTATTTAAAAAATCCTCTAATCTGGCAGATAAATCCTTAGAGGGTTTATCCATAACAAGAAGTGGCCCTGAATAAAAGTAAGATTCCCTGTCTGTAATGTTGTCCGGTAAACGTTCAATTGTGGAGATTCCTGGAATAATCTTAGCTTTCGGTTTTATATATTTTTCCAAAAAACATAGATCTGCCGCCTTGAACATTGATAATTCTGAATTATATAAATTTGAAGAATCTACAGATTTTACAAAATTACTTCCTTTGTGAAAAGAATGAATATGCTTATCATTTCTAAAAAATTTATCAATATATCTAAAAATACCAGTACGCTGAATTGAAACCCTGGGCAAATCGTTCTTCTCGGCAATCAATGGTGTAAAACAGGCTGTATCTTCTATAATTAATGATGGCTTCACCATTTCATATGCTTTTTTTTCCATTTCAACTACACACTGATTAATTTTCAGCAAATCTTTAGACATAATAAGATTCTCGTCAAATCCATAATCAATAGGTACACAGTCTACACCTTGCATCATAAGAAATCTTTGCGAATTATTATTTACTAAAAACTGATTTTTAACCCCAGTTATATTTGTTAAATACTTTTGCTGTAAAACATATAACGGAATCAAATGAGAAATTCCGCCAGCGATATAAGGTATAGTAAGAATATTCATGATATTATTGTATTAAGCATTTAAAAATGAAATCAATTATACTGTATAAAAAGATTCTTATTTAAATATTTTCTATGATAAAGCATATTCAATAACTTCATTCATTTCAAAATTTGACATGGTTGTATTTATTTCAGCATGAAGTTTATCAATCATATCACGATTTGTCAATGTTTTTGTTTCAAATTTATGGACCATATTCACAAACACACTCCAATAATCAGCATTATCTGCAGGGTGTGGAATGTGACCAGAAACACCTAATTCCTGTAATCTTATGGCAATGTCTTCCCTATCATAACATTGAGTACCCAGAGTTAACGAAGGGACTTTATTGATTATAGGATAATGATACATACCGGAACCACATTGATGAATAACTAAATTTGAAATTCCGCATATATAGTTAAGAGGAAGTAATTTATTATAAAAGACCTGCTGCTTATATGTATTATTTATTTCATAATTACATGTAGTGATGACGGCGTAGTTGCGTTTCACAAAATACTCTATAAACTTTTCTACAGGAGTCATGTCAACAGTTCCTGTAGTAATAAAAACGATAGGCTTTTCCTTATTACTTTGTAAAAAAACACTAAGCCGCTCAGATAAATTCTTTGAAGGTCTATCCATAATAATAAGAGGTCCGCAATAAAAATAGGATTCTTTTTTTTCTATGTTTTCAGGCAAGCACTCAATTGTTGGAATTCCAGGAATTATTTTGACTTTAGGTTTTAAATATTGTTGAAAAAAATACAAATCAGAATTATTATACTTTGGTAGCTCCTTAATTTTAGAATCTGAAAAAATTACAGCTTTTTCAAAATTATTACCTTTCATTATAGAATGAACATGGTTGTTATTCCTGTAACTCTTATCTATAGTTCTAAAAAAGCCGGTACGCTGAATTGAAATTCTTGGTATATGATTTTTTTCAGCAATTAATGGTGAAGTAAAAGAAGTGTCCTCGATAATTAGTGAAGGCTTAACTATATTGTAAGCTTCTTTTTCTTTTTCAACCAGATATTCTGTTAATTTAAAATAATCTTTAGATTTGATTAGTTCATCATTATCAAAATAATCCATTGATACACAATTAACATTTTGAATTTTAAGCAATGTCTGCAAATTATTACCTACCAAAAACTGATTGTTATATTTGACATTATTTCTAAAATACCTGTGATGCAGAACATACAAAGGAATTAAGTGTGAAAGTCCTCCTGCAAAGTAAGGTATGTTTAAAATATTTATCACTGCTTGATATTTAAAGTTATTTTAATTATAAAATGAGTGGATAAATCAATTATTTTATTTAATCTTGACTTTATCTTTAAACAAAAAAAACAATATTATGACAAAAGTTATAATATATATACTATCCAGCCATGGCTTTTTGAGTGTCAAAGTACTAAAATCAAAATGTTTAAATATTATGAAACCCAAGATAATGGCTATGATTATGGCAATTGGCCGAAACTGATTGTTACTCATAATTCTGTAATTGAAAATGCAAATTAACTGTAAAAAGTTATCAAACAACCACTAAAAAGTGGTTGTTTGATATAATTTAAAACTAAATAAGGTTTTAAAATTCTATACATGCGAACCCAGCCAGCATAAACCAAAACCAATACCAGCACCTATCGCATATGCTACTACTGGTAAGATTCCACCAGCCAACATTTCTAATTGTTCTTCTGTTAGTTCCAGCTCATCCAAATTGATTTTAGCAGGAATGTTGAAATAAATTACAGATTCGTCTGTCTGGTCTTCAACAACAATTCTTTTATCGCTAGGTAATAAAGCTTTTCCTGTAACTTGCTCGATTGCCGCGATAGGGTCTTTGATCAATTGCTCTTTAAAAGCTGTACTTTCCCATGCTTTTTGTGCCAGAACTTTTACTAACTCTGCACCTTTTTCCTGTTGTTCTATTGTCGTTTTCATTGTGTTTTTTTTATGTGTTATATATTTTATATCGAAATATTATTATTGATGTGATGCTGCATAAATTGCAATCCCAACACAAACCCCATACAGAATTAATGGTAAGACTCCGCCTGCTACCTGTTCTAATTGTTCTTCAGTTAATTCCAAACTGTTAATATCTAATTTTCTTGGAACGTTGAAGTAAACTGTAGAAGCATCAGACTGATCTACTACTACTAGCTTTTGTCCTTTAGGCAAACTAATTTTATGCCCGGTTAATTTTTCTATTGCTTCTACAGGATTAGCTATTAACTCATTCATATACTGTTTATCTTCCCATGCTTTCTGTACAACCTGTGAATTCAATTTTTGTTCTAATGTAATTTCCATGATCTTATGATTTTGATTTGTTAATACTAAATTGCGTTTATAATAGTTCTGGTTCTGGCCCTGGAGGAAAGCAAATAATAGGAGGCCATTTTGGGACTACTGAAATTGGAGGCCAGATTGCAATAGTCTGTAATCCTCCGGCTACTGACTCTAATTGATCTGCGCTTAATTCAACATCTTCCAGTTGTTTTGCTGCAGGAATATTAATATAAACCGCAGATTCATCTGTCTGATCTCTTACCACTAATGTTTTTCCTTCTGGTAAATTCAATTCTTTACCAATAAATTTTTCAATTGTAGCGACTGGGTTAGCTATTAATTCTTTTTTAAATTCAGCATCTTCCCATGCTTTTTGCACAATTTCAGCATACATTTTTTGTTCTTGTGAAAATTCCATGATTTAAAAGGATTAGGTTACTATTTTTATAATATAAATATATCTTTTGGAAAAGTTGGAGTTGGTATCCATGGACCTGGCATTGGGATACATCCTCCAGGACCTATTATACCACCAGCAACAGCTTCAAGTTGTGCATCACTCAATTGCGCATCTACTGATTTTGGAGCTGCAGGAATATTAATATAAACAGCAGACTCATCTGTCTGATCCCTTACAATAATCGTTTTGCCTGCAGGCAAATTCAATTTTTTTCCTGTAAAATTTTCAATGACTTCAACTGGGTTTGTTATTAATTTTTTTTTGAATTCAGCATCATCCCATGCTTTTTGTACAATTTCTGCGTACAACTTTTGTTCTTGTGTAATTTCCATGATAATAATTTTTTAAGTGTATTAATAGTAATATTGTTTAATAAATCTATAAGGATAATGGAGTTGAATAGATAAGTGTTATTCAAAACCATGTTTATATTATTATGTAATTTTTTAATGCAGGAAATAAACTATTAATAAGATCAGGCCATACTGTTTGTCCGCCTCCGGCAATTATTTCTAATTGATCTTCTGTAAGTTCTATATCATCGATATTTGGTTCACTCGGAATGTTAACGTAAACCTTAGATGTGTCTGTCTGGTCATTAATTACAAGTGTTTTTCCCTCAGGTAAAACAATCTTAGCTCCCGTCAGATTTTCTATTGCCTTTATAGGATCTGAAACCAGGATTCTTCTAAAATTAACATCTTCCCATGCTTTGGAGATTACTAATCTTAAAACCTCTTCTTCTTTATTTTGTTCCATGATTATGTCCTTTTGTATAATGTAAAATTAGAAGTCTTTTAGATTATAAAAATGACAAATAAACTGACAAAAAACACTTAAATATGTATTTCATCGATTAAAATACTATTTTCATCGACAATCATATCTTGTTTTGAAACGAAATACATTTTGATTTCTCCTTTTCCTTTAGCATAAATGTTTCCACGGTACTCAAATTGGAAGCTTTTCTCCTGTTTGATAAGATTGTATAAAGACTCACTTATATTAACTTTACCGGCCATTCCGTTACTCTCTACCCTGCTGGCAGTATTTACGGTATCTCCCCAAACATCATATTGAAACTTTTTGACCCCAACAATACCGGCAACAATTGGTCCAGCATGTATACCAAGACGCATTTCAAAAGCCGGCTTATTTATAACTGAATTCTGATTTTTTCTTTCTATCATAAATTCCTGCATTTCTAATCCCGCCAAAACGATATTTTTTAGCGAGTTCTCGTCTGGGTTTGGTATCCCTCCGGCAGCCATATAAGAGTCGCCTATAGTTTTTATTTTTTCGATATCATATTTATCAGAGATCAAGTCGAAGGCTTTAAAACAAACATTTATTTCTTCTACAAGATCTTGTGGTGACATTTTTTCGGCAGTTTGCGTAAAGGATTTAAAATCGGTAAAAAGAATTGAAACCAAATTAAAATCCCTGGCGTTAACAAAACCTTTTTCTTTTAATTCTTCAGCTATTTCTTCAGGTAGGATATTTAGTAAAAGCTTTTCTGAACGGTCTTTTTCAATTTTTAATGCCTCTCTGGATTTTCGAACATAGTTTAGCCTATTCCATAAAGCAATTGTTATCAATATTATAAAACCCAGAGAAATAATAATTAGATTTTTTTGCTTTTCCTTCTTTTGAACTTCTTCTTTATGTTTAATTTCAAGAGTATGCTCTTTTGTTACATAGGCAATGCTATCCATCAACATAGCCTTCTGAAATTCCATATTCAATATCTTATTAGATGTTTCTTCAGACTTTAAGCTATCATTGTAAGCATTAGATTTTTCATAAAAATTAAGAGCCGATTTAGAATTGCCAGAAGACTTATAAGCTTGATAAAGACATTTACAAGCTTCTTTTTTTACTGATAAGGCTCCTAAGTTTTCTGCAATTTTAAGTCCCATTTTACATTTTTCAATGGCTTTGTCATTTTTACCCAATTGATTTAATGTAGTACCAATAGCGACTTGCGAAATAGCTGTATATTGTAAACTATTAATTTTTTGTGCCCACTTTAGACAGCTATTATAATAGGATAAGGACTTTATAAGATCGCCCTGGGTGTGAAATAGTTCTCCTAAATTATAAAGTACTTCTATCTTTTTTTGTTGATCATTTATCTCATCAGCAATTTTCAAAGCCTGATTAAAGTAACTGTAGGCCTTAGTATATTGCTTCTGCATCATGTAAATTTTTCCTGCACCATTTAAGTTATGAGAGATTCCTGTTGAATCTTTTAGCTCTTTATAAATAGCTTTGGCTTTTTGGGAGTAAATCATTGCATTAGTGTAGTCTTTAATATCAATATATATACCTCCAATATTTTGAGTTGTTGCAGCAATTATTTTTTTGTCTCCAATTTTTTTTTGAATTTTTATGGCCTGATTATAAAATTCTAATGCCTTTGGATAATTTCCTAAATAATAATAAACAGCCCCCATATTATTTAATGCTGAAGAAACCCCTTTTTTGAAATCAATTTTTTCATAAATTTCTTTGCATTTCTTATAGTAAGAAAGGGCTTTTAAATAATCTCCCTGATAATAATATGTGGTTGCAATTTTATTAAAGCTATCCCCAATACCTTTTTGATCACCTAATTTTTGATATAAACTCAGGCATTTTTCAAACAAAACCATTGCTTCTAAAAACTTGCCTGTATCCTGATATTTAATTCCTATATTTAACAAACTATCAGCTGTTTTCTTATTTTCGGCAATAGGTTGTACGATACGCTTATGTGTCACAATTGTTTTTGGATACGCATAAAAACTTATTCCATAAGTCAGAAAAAAAAGAAACTGAAAATATGTATGTAAAATTTTCATTGATGGTCTTAATTTAAATTCAAAACGTATATGTTCAAATGAGCATATACGTTTTTATTTCAAGATTGAGATCTTAAACAGAAATACTACTCGTTTTAAATATCAAATACAAATCACTATTTAACAATAATTGGAGGAGTTTGTCCATCTCCGCCTCCACCTGAAATGTAGTCTAATTGTTCTTCGGATAATTCTGCATCTTCCATGATTATCTCTGGATTAACCGGTATACTAATATAAATGGCAGATGCGTTTGACTTATCTATAACACTAATAGTTTTTCCCTCAGGAAGCTGGATTGGCTTTCCTAAAAAGCTTTCAAGCGTTTGAATTGGACTAGCTATCAAATTACTTTTAAAAACTGGATCATCCCACGCTTTTTTTACAATGGATTCCAAAATTTTCTGATCATTAAATAATTCCATTTTTTTATGTTTTTAGATTAAACTTGTTTCTTTACACTTGTAAAATTATTAGCATTAAATAATATAGAATTGCCAAATAGACTGACAAAAAGCAAATAAGCTTATTTATTACCTTTTTTTGTAGTCTTTCATAATTACTTTTTTTATATACTACTAGGCTGATTATTTTAAATAAAAAAACTGTGACGAATAAATCCGACACAGTTTTAATTAAAATATAATTTGTATTGAAAGAAAATTTTACCTATCCAATCGTTGTAAAATAAAACTCTGGAAATGTTTTTACAGATTTATTCGTAGCAATGTCAAAAGAGATTGAAGTACAGACAGCTGCTGCCTGCCATGATGCAACGGATAACTGAGGCGGAGGGAGTTTTTTCTTCTCCTTTTTATATCTATCAACTATTTCTTCGAGCCATTCCTGTGGATTTCCAGAATTTCTCATATAATTTGAAACGTAATCTACAACATTTAGTTCATTGAATCTTTCGTTTTGTTTTTCTAAAATATGTAAACCAGATTTTTTTGAAATTACAAGAACAAGTGCTGCCCAGCCTAAATTATATGGGTGCAAGACTGGTATATTTTTCTTTTGACATAGAGAATCAAACAGTAGCGGAACATCTGAAGTGAAGTCCAGTGCATTGATAGCTATTTTATGGTCTTTAATATATTGGCCAACATTATCAGTCGTTAAAAAACAATTATGAATAGTAATTTTTGCTTCACTATTAATTAAAAGCAACCTTTCCTTAAGGGCTTCTGCTTTATCTGTTGATATATCTTTTTCAGTATAATTCTGTCTGTTTAAGTTGGATAGTTCTACAGTATCACCATCAATTATCGTCAAAGTTTCAAAACCTAATCTTAATAAACATTCGGCGATGACACTGCCAATACCGGCTCCAGCTAAAAGTATGTGAGTTTTTTTTATTAATTCCTGATCTTCTTTATTGATATAAAGCCGGTTTCTTTCATGTCTTTTTTCCATATATTTTCTTATAAAAATAACTAAAAAGATACCTTTTAAAAAATTTTTTTCACAAAACTAGCTAAAAGACAAACGTTTAAAATAAAAAACCATATCAAACCTCACATGAAAATTGAGATTTAATATGGTTTAATTAAAAGAAAGTTTATCTAAAATCTTGTATAAACTTTTTTATAACTAAGAATTATGAAATTGCCTTTACCCCTTTATCAAACAACTTGATTTAGTAAAATAAAATACAATTAAAACTTATTTACAGATTCATTTTTTTTGCATCTTCAACAAATTGTTTTAAACCAATATCTGTAAGTGGATGTTTTAATAAACCTTTAATTGCAGACAAAGGTCCGGTCATCACATCTGATCCGATTTTGGCACAATTTACAATATGCATGGTATGCCTTACAGAGGCTGAAAGTATCTGTGTTTCATAATTATAATTGTCATAAATCTGTCTGATTTCGGCAATTAGATTCATCCCATCTGTAGAAACATCATCCAATCTTCCTAAAAAAGGAGAAACATAAGTAGCCCCTGCTTTTGCAGCTAATAACGCCTGACCTGCCGAGAATACCAAAGTCACATTCGTTCTGATTCCTTTTGAAGAAAAATATTTGCAGGCTTTTACGCCATCGCCAATCATAGGTAGTTTTACAACAATCTGTTTATGTAAAGCTGCCAGTTCTTCTCCTTCCCTAACCATTCCTTCATAATCTGTAGAAATAACTTCGGCAGAAACATCTCCATCAACAATATTGCAAATATCAAGATAATGCTTCAAAATGTTATCTTTTCCTGTAATGCCTTCTTTGGCCATCAATGAAGGATTTGTTGTAACCCCGTCTAAAACTCCCATAGCCTGGGCTTCTTTAATATCTTCTAAATTTGCGGTGTCTATAAAAAATTTCATTAGTTGTGGTTTTTCTTTTTGATTAATAATAGTGTTTTAATCCTCATTCAATAAATGAACTGGAAATAAATAAATTTTATGTATAACGAAAGATGGTGAAGAAAATCACCGTAAAAACTTGTTTCAACCATTTTTTGTAAAATCCAGTGATATAACCGTTGATTATTTAATATCAACGGTCAAAAATCACTAAGTAAATCCACTGGATTTTCTCCGGCAAATACACTAACCAAAAATATTTGCCAGAGATAAAAAAACTACAAAACAATCATGATTTCGGTTTTTGATAACCGAAAAGTTTCTTTATTCAATCAATTAAATGTATTGATTGATGATGTTTTCAAACAATTCCTGTTTACCGCTTTGAAGAGTTAGTTCTCCATTTTGGTTTGCGATATCGTATAAATCTTTAAGGTTTAACTTTCCATCAGCAAAATCTTTACCTTTTCCTGAATCGAATGAGCTGTATCTTTCTTTTCTTAATTTCTCGTAAGGAGAAGAAGTGATGATTTTATCAGCTGTCAGTAATGCTCTTGCAAAAGTATCTGCACCGCCAATGTGTGCTAAGAAAACATCTTCTAAATCTGTAGAGTTTCTTCTTATTTTAGCATCAAAATTAACTCCACCACCTTGCAATCCGCCAGCTTTTAAGAATACCAACATCGCTTCAGTTGTTTCCTGAATGTTATTTGGAAATTGGTCCGTATCCCAACCATTTTGGTAATCACCTCTGTTTGCATCAATACTACCTAACATACCTGCTTTTGCAGCAACTTCAATTTCATGCTGGAAAGTATGCTGAGCCAATGTAGCGTGATTTACTTCAATGTTGATTTTAAAATCTTTGTCTAAGCCGTACTCTTTTAAGAATCCAATTGCTGTTGCAGAGTCAAAATCGTATTGGTGTTTAGATGGTTCCATTGGTTTTGGCTCAATAAAGAAAGTTCCTTTAAAACCTTGTGCTCTTGCGTAATCTCTTGACATTGTTAAGAATCGTGCCATGTGGTCTAATTCTCTTCCCATATCTGTGTTTAATAAAGACATATAACCTTCTCTACCTCCCCAGAATACATAGTTTTCCCCATCAAGGGCAATTGTAGCATCCAAAGCTAATTTTACTTGTCCACCGGCTCTTGCCACAACATTAAAATCTGGGTTTGTAGCCGCTCCGTTCATGAATCTTGGGTTTGAGAAACAGTTTGAAGTTCCCCAAAGCAATTTAATCCCTGATGCTGCTTTTTTCTCTTTTAAGTATTCTGTAATGAATGCCAAACGTTTTTCTGATTCTGCGAAAGTTGGTCCCTCAGCAATCAAATCGTAATCGTGGAAACAGAAATAATCAAATCCCATTTTGCTGATAAATTCAAAAGCAGCATCTGCCTTATCTTTTGCAGCCTGATAAGGATCTGAAGACTGATCCCATGCAAAATTTTGTGTCCCTGGTCCGAATGGATCGCTTCCTTGTCCGCAGAAAGTATGCCAGTAAGCAATCGCAAATCTAAAGTGTTCACGCATTGTTTTTCCTGCTACAACCTGATCCGGATTGTAATATTTAAATGCTAATGGGTTGTCAGATGCTGCACCCTCAAATTTAATTTCGCCAATACCTTTGTAGTATTCTTTATTTCCTAAAGTTATCATTTTGTTTTTTTTATTTATTTGTTAATAGTATTTCTAATTCTTTTTTCCAGTTTTGGTAAGCCTTTTCATATTCTTCTTTATTTTTTAAAGGTAAAAAGGTCATTACATGATCATTAGTTGTAATTGCTGAACCAAATTTTTCGAAATCACCGTCAGTTAAGCCAACTGCTCTGGCTGCTCCAACAGCTCCGGTCGTATTGTAAATTTCTATTTCGTGTCCAATTAATGTTGCAACTGTATTGGAGAAAATTTCTGAACGGAATAAATTATCATTCCCCGCTCTGATCACATTAATTGTGGCATTATCATCTTTCAGACATTCCATTCCGTATACAAAAGAAAACGCAATTGCCTCTAAAGATGCCCTGTATAAATGTGCGTTTGTATGAATATTAAAATTCAGGTTTAAAATATGAGATCCAATGTTTTTATTGTTGAACATTCTTTCAGCCCCATTCCCAAACGGAATTACAACTAATCCTTGTGAACCAACATTTATCTGAGATGCTTTTTCATTCATCTCTTCATATGATTCACTTCCTATGTTGTTACGCATCCATCTGTATTGGATTCCGGCTCCGTTTATATTCAGCAATTTTCCAACTCTCGGATTTGATTCGGAATAATTTACATGTACGAAGTTGTTTACACGAGTACTTTTACCCGAATTGGTTTCAGTAACTGCATAAAAAACTCCAGATGTACCTCCTGTTGCCGCGACTTCTCCCGGACGCAATACATTAAGTGATAATGCGTTGTTAGGCTGATCTCCTGCTCTGTAAACAATCGGAATTCCAACAGGAAGTCCTGATTCCTGTGAACCTTTTTCGGTAACAATTCCCTGATTTGTAAAGTTCTCTACAATATTTGGTGTCAGGGACTGATCAATTCCGTAATAATCCAAAAGCCAGTCCGCTACTTTATTTTCTTTGTAATCCCAAAGCATTCCTTCAGACAACCCATTTTTAGTTGTTGTTACCTCGCCGGTCAATTTCAAAGCGATGTAATCTCCAGGAAGCATGTATTTAGCAATTTTACTATAAACCTGAGGTTCATTTTCTTTAACCCATTTCAATTTTGAAGCAGTAAAATTCCCTGGCGAATTCAACAAATGTTCAGCACATTTTTCAGCTCCTATTTCAGTATAAGCTTTGTTTCCAATTTCAACAGCGCGACTGTCACACCAGATAATAGAGTTACGTAGCGGATTCCCATCTTTGTCGACAATAACCAGTCCGTGCATTTGATACGAAATACCAATTCCCTGAATTTTAGAAGCGTCAATATTAGCTTCCTTGATTGCTCTTTTCGTTGCTGTACAAATGTACTGCCACCACATTTCAGGATCCTGTTCTGCCCAGTCTGGCTGTAATGACGAAATTTCCATTTCGTTTTGCGGCTCGTTTAATACAATTACTTTTTTCCCCGTTGCTGCTTCCACCAGGCCAACCTTGACCGAAGAGCTTCCGATATCATATCCTATATAATACATAATTTTATAATGATTCTCTTAATATTAAACTTGTTGGTACGTAACACTGAACTACTTCGTCATTTGTAATAAATGCTGCCGCTTTTGTTCCTATTTCTTTAAAATCAGTTGAAATAACTGAAATTCCTTTATAAATAAATTTTTTCATTGGCGTTTCATTATAAGACAAAAAGCCAACATCCTGACCAGGCTCAAATTCTTTCTCTTTACATTGTTCTAAAAAATGCCCTAAAATGCGGTCACTGATACTTATATAAGCGACTCCTTTTTCAATATTAAAGTTTTTCGGATCTGTACTAATTTCATTTTTAAAATTAAAATCGGTACAGAATTTCTTAAAGCTCTCCAGTGTTTCTTTTGGATGATTCGTGTAATCCGGATAAACAAAACAGATGCTTTTATATTTTTTAAACAAATCAACTGCTTCTTTTAATGCAGTGTAAAATGCTTTTCCAAAATCCTGAAAAACATAATTATTTTCTTTTTTCGAATGTATATTCCAGTCAATCAAAAGCAATTTATCATTCGAAATAGCCGACAAAGTTGATGACACCTCTTTATCATCAAAATTCATTACTACATATTTATAATACTTTCCGACACTATTATTGATAATCGTTTTAAAAACTTCAATATTATAATGATGAAATTGTACATCAGTAATAATATTATCCGGTAGATTATTCACAAATGAGTGATATAAAACCTCTTTATATGCTTTGAAAGTATCTAATACCAAAAGCACTTTTCTTGTTTCGCCTGAAACATAATATCCTTTATTAGGAACAGAATCAATTATTTTCTGATCTTTTAAAATTGAATATGCTTTAAAAACAGTATCTCTTGACAACTGATTTTCTTTGCAAATGGCATTTACGGACGGAAGCAAATCCCCTTTTTGTAAAATATTCTCTGCAATTGCATTATTTATGCCGTTAACCAATTGCTGGTATTTCGGAATATCACTATCATGATTAATTACAAATACAAACTTTTCCTGTTCTTCCTTTAGCATACTGTTCCGTTCTGTTCTGGTCTGCTAATTTAAAATATTTTGTTTATTAAACAAAATATTTTGTTTCTATTTTTCTCTTAAAAAATAGACTATATCAAATAATCAATAAATTATAACAACTCAAAAGCATATTTCATTCTTATCTACTAAAAAATCGAAATCTAAAATATGCTTTTGAGTTATTATCAGGCTAATTGTAATTTGATTAGAATTATAAAATCTAATGGTTACATTTCTTTTCTGTATGGATCAATTGTATTTATTGAACCATCTTCATTATAAGTAATTTCAGTTACTTTTATCGATCTCAAATGGGTTACACCTTTTGAAAGACTGGAATCATGATAAAAAAGATACCATTTTCCATCTACTTCACAGATAGAATGATGTGAAGTCCAGCCAATTACAGGATTCAGAATTCGCCCCTGATACGTAAATGGCCCATATGGATTGTCACCAATTGCATAACAAATAAAGTGAGTATCACCAGTAGAATATGAAAAATAATATTTACCATTGTATTTGTGCATCCATGGACCTTCAAAGAAACGCTGCTCATTATTTCCAGCTAATAATACATCGCCATTTTTATCAAGAATTTTAATTTCTCTGGGAGACTCATTAAATTGAGTCATATCCTCTGTAAGCATCCCTACTATTGGTCCTAATGCAGGCTCATTTTCACCCGGCTCTTCATTTTCTTCAGAGAATTTATTGTTTCGGTATTTTTGAAGCTGGCCACCCCAGATTCCTCCAAAATAAAGATAAAATTTTCCATCTTCGTCTTCAAAAACTGCAGGATCAATTGAATAACTCCCCTTAATTGCTTCCGGCTCAGGAATAAATGGCCCGGTAGGAAAATCGCTTATAGCAACTCCAATCTGGAAAATTCCGTCAACACGTTTGGCCGGAAAATACAAATAATATTTACCATTCTTACAGGCAGCATCAGGAGCCCACATTTGTTTCTCAGCCCATGGAACATCTTTCACATGCAATGCAACTCCATTATCTATTACTTCAGAATCTATACTTTCCATAGAGAACACATGATAATCCTCCATACCAAAATGGTCACCGTTATCGTTAAAAGGAATCCCGGCATCAATGTCATGCGATGGATATATATAAATTTTTCCGTTAAATACATGTGCCGAAGGATCGGCCGTGTACATATGTTTAACTAATGGTTCTGATATGGCAATTTTATTGATTACCTCAAAATTAATGTGTTCAATGCTATCCTCAGGCATAGTTCTTTTGTTTTAAATAATAGTATAATTTTATAATCTTCGTTCTTTTAAATCAGCCTCGATCTGTACTTCCATTTTTTTGTCAATTTCATAGAAAAACAATAATCCTACACCAATTAAAAAAGGTATTGCCGGAAAAATGCTTACTAATAATTTAATTCCGTTAATGGCAATATCTGTTTGTTGTGCTGAATTTGGAACATAATCAAAATGTCCTAAAAGTGATGTTGTTAATGCGCCTCCAATACTTAATCCTGCTTTTAATCCCACCATCATTGCCGAAAATATAATCGCTGTTGCACGACGGTTATTTTTCCATTCAGAATAATCAGCTACATCTGCAATCATTGCCCAAAGCAATGGAATCGTAATTCCGTAGAAAAACCCATGAAAAATCTGAGAAAAAAACATCAGGCTCACTGAGCTTGGAGAAAAGAAATAAAAAGCAATAACAAATAAGGTGGAAATAAATAAAAACAGTCCAAAAACATTTCTTTTACCATACTTGTCAGCAAATCTTTTTGATAATGTAATTCCGACTATCATAAAGATAATACCTCCGGCATTAAACAAACCAAATCCGGCAGAAACAGGATCATTCCCAAAGGTATTCAGCCCTATTGCTGAAAGAAAATCTAAGATAGGGTGTATAAAACTGGCGAGTTCCTGTTTGTTTACATAATTCTCAAAATAATACACATAAGAACCTCCTTTAATTGCCAGTGTTATAAAAACTAATAAAGTAAGCGCCAGCATAATGATCCATGGCTTGTTTTTGGCTAAATCTAATAAGTCTTCTTTTACACTTGATTTTTGTTCTGGTTTTGGTACGATTCGTTCTTTAGTAGTTACGAAAGTTATTAGCAGCATAATAGTTCCAATTATTGCTAAAGCAGTCATTACTTTTTCGATGCCAATTGCTTTATCACCATTTCCGGCACTTTTAATAATGCCAAGCATAAAAACCTGAACAAAAAATTGAGCAAACATTACAGCAACAAAACGATATGAAGACATACTGTTTCTTTCTCCCATATCCCCTGTTATAACACCGCTTAATGCTGAATAAGGCAAATTATTAGCTGCATAAAATAATAAAAGAAATGAATAAGTCAGAATTGCATAGATTACTTTGCCCTGATACGAAAAATCAGGTGTTGTAAACGCTAAAAGAGCAATAACCCCTAAAGGAACAGATGTCCATAAAATCCAGGGGCGAAATTTACCCCATTTTGTATGGGTTCTGTCAGCAAGTGCACCAATTATGGGATTAAATATAAAAGCTGCAATGAGCCCTACAATCAACATAATTATAGATGAATGTGTTGGTGATAATCCGTATATATCGGTATAAAAATAAGCCAGATAGGTCATTAAGGTCTGAAAAACTAAGTTCGCTGCTAAATCACCCAGACTGTACCCTATTTTTTCTTTAATAGATAATTTTTGAGAAGATAAATTCATTTATTTTAATTGTGTGGTTATGTATTAGTTAGTTTAGTTTTTAAAAAATGACTTTAAATAATCCTTTGCCATTTAATTTGGCGCTAAAGTAATAATAAAAACAATCGGTTGTGTAAAATATTTTAAAAATATATTTTTATGACAAATTGTTATAAAAACAACTGTTCTAAAAAACAATTTATTATATCCAGTTGTATAAACATATACTTTTTTGCTGACTTATTAAATTTAAATAATACTAAATAAGTTTTTAACAGTAACTACTCTAATTATTTAGGATATAGATGTTGTAATCTATATCCTAAATATCATAAGCAATGCAAATATTTTAGTTTCAACAAAACATGTCAATCCCATACTTGTAATTATATAAGGTCAAATCTTAATTGTATAAATAAAAACATATTGAGGAATATAAATTTGATAGTGAAAAGCAATCCATTTTAAACCTTTTAGCATCTTTAATTTCTTCAAGATTAGTGGAAATTATTTATAATAACAAAATTTAGTGTTAAGCTCAGGCACTTAATTTTTACTCCTGATGTATTAATTATTATATAGTATACGTATGGATATCTATGCAATTTTACAAATTTTAATAGCCACAATTGCAGCAACATCTGCTATGACACTGTTCAGCTATGCTGTATCAGCAAGTTTCAGGGAACTGTATAAAGAGCCTGTGCTTTTAACATTTCTCTTAAAGCAGCTAAAAATTAATGTTTCAAATAAAGGAAAAGCAACTTTAGCATGGTTATTACATTATTTTATCGGATTTATATTTGTTTACACCTACCATCTTTTTATGGGTGAATCACATTTTAAGTTTATCCTTACTGAATGCATTTCTATTAGGAAGCATATGCGGAATTATTGGAATTGCAGGCTGGATGACACTATTTAAATTAGCTTATTATAAGCCTGATATTGATTTTAAAGGCTATTATATTCAGCTTTTCTTTGCCCACATCATTTTCGGTCTTGTAGCAGTATTGTTTTATTATCTTACTTTAACCATCATCTTAATCGCGAAGTCCAATGTCACTATCTAAATACAATCAGAAAAGAGATTTCAAACAAACTAAGGAACCAAAGGGAAAGGTTGAAAAGTCTGAAAGCGAACTTATTTTTGTCGTACAAAAACATGCTGCTTCTCACCTCCATTATGATTTTAGACTTGAAATGAACGGAGTTTTAAAAAGCTGGGCTGTTCCCAAAGGCCCTTCAATGAATCCGGATGATAAACGTCTGGCTATGATGGTTGAAGATCATCCGTACAGCTACAAAGATTTTGAAGGTACCATTCCCGAAGGCAATTACGGAGCAGGAAATGTAATTGTTTGGGATAACGGAACTTATAGTTATGACAAGGAAACAACAACTCCGGAAAAAGCGATTTTGGCTGATCTCAAAAAAGGCCGTTTGAGTTTTATTTTAAAAGGCAAAAAACTTAAAGGAGAATTTTCTTTGGTAAAACTAAAAGGAAAACAGGAAAACGCCTGGCTTTTAATTAAGAAAAATGACAAATATGTAACTGATGCTGACATTTTAGAAAAAAACAAATCAGTACTCTCGAAACGATCTTTGGAAGAACTGGAGGAGAAATCTAAAAAAGCAGTTCCAGCTGCCAAAAAAGAAATATCTTCAAAAAAAAAGAATGATACGCTTGAAAAAGCAATTTTCGTTAAACCGATGCTCGCAAACACAAAAGAAAAACCTTTTAATGACCCGGACTGGATTTTTGAAAATAAATACGACGGATATCGCACTATTGCAATAATAAACCCTCCTGAAGCAGAGCTATTCAGTCGCAATGAAATTTCTTTTAACCTCAATTTTAAAGCTGTGGCTGAAGATTTAAAAAAAATAGATCATACTGCTATCTTAGATGGTGAAGTGGTAGTTGAGGATAAATCAGGAAAAGCAAATTTTCAGTTGCTTCAAAATTACCTTAAAACAGGTTCCGGAGAGTTGAAATATTATGTTTTTGATCTTTTGAATCTGGATGGAAATTCAACTACAGAATTATCGCTGCTTGACAGAAAAGAGCTCTTGAAAATCCTTTTCAATAAATATGATTTTACAAATGTTTTTTATTCGGATCACATAATTAAAAACGGAATGGAATTATTTGATCTTGCCATAAAAAACAAAGAAGAAGGAATAATTGCAAAAAGAGCTGATAGTACTTATACAACAAACAGACGCAGTAATGACTGGCTAAAAATAAAAACTTCAAATCAGGAAGAAGCGATTATAATTGGAATTACAGAACCTAAGAATTCACGAAAGTATTTTGGAGCGATATTATTAGGACAGTACTACGGCAAAAAGCTACATTTTATTGGAAAATGCGGAACAGGTTTTACAGAAGACACCCTAAAAGAATTATATAGCAAACTAAAGCCATACTTCACTGACAATGCAGCACTGACAGAAAAAACAGGATTACGTGACAAAATACAATGGGTTAAACCCAAAATAGTCTGCCAGGTTAAGTTTTCTGAATGGACTCAAGACAAGCACCTAAGGCATCCGGTATATCTTGGATTACGAATAGACAAAAAAGCCAGCGAGGTTTTTACTCCTTACAATATTAAAAACCAGAATTTAGCAACAAAAGAAGAAGCTATGGAAACTGAAACCAAAAAAAATAAAACCAAAAATAAAATCGAAAAAGATTACGATTTGAAAATTGGTAAAACGGTACTTCATTTAACCAATCAGAATAAAATATATTTTCCGAAAGACGGCATTAGCAAAGGAGATGTTGTCCAGTATTATAATGAAGTAGCCGATTTGATATTGCCTTATCTTAAAAATCGTCCTGAATCGATGAACCGATATCCAAACGGCATTGATGCTCCAAGTTTCTATCAAAAAGATGTTGACACAGAAAAAACACCTTCCTGGTTAAAAACTAAAAAAATATTTTCTGAATCAAACAACGAAAACATTAACTATTTGATTTGCAATAACAAGGAAACACTTATTTATATGGCTAATTTAGGCTGTATCGAAATAAACCCATGGAATTCTACCATTCAAAATATCGAAAATCCCGACTGGCTCGTAATCGATATTGACCCTGATCAACAAGATTTTTCTGTTGTTGTCGAAACAGCTTTAGTCGTCAAAGATGTTATGGATGGACTGGAAACAGAATGTTATTGCAAAACTTCAGGTGCTTCGGGACTTCATGTTTACATTCCGCTTGGTGCGCAATATGATTATGATTCTGTAAAAATTTTAGCTGAACTAATTGCCCAAAAAGTTCAATCCAGATTGCCGGACACAACGTCTTTAGAACGCAGCATTAAAAAGAGAAATCATAAAATTTATATCGATTATTTGCAAAACAGAATCGGTCAGACATTAGCCGCGCCTTATTCTGTAAGACCAAAACCAGGTGCAACGGTTTCTACGCCATTAGAATGGAGTGAAGTAAACAGTAAACTGCATCCTTCGCAATTTACAATTAAAAACGTATTAAAAAGATTTGAGAAAAAAGGGGATTTGTGGACTCCTGTTTTATCAAAAGGAGCAAATATTAAAAAGATTCTGAAAAAAATTGAAGACCAAAAAGATTAAGAAGATTTTTTCTTTTTGGTCTCTAAACTTGCTTTGAGCATATCAATTAAACTATCGCCTTGTTTATGAACTACTTTGAGTTTGGCAGGTTTTTTAGGTGCTTTTCCTTTAGCTTTCTTTTTGATAATATCCAAAAGCTTAGCAGTATATTCATCTTTAAAGTTGCTAATATCAAACTTTTCCGTCAATTGTTCAATTAGCTTATTCGCCATATCAATTTCTTTGGTTTTGGCCTTAGAAACCGGTGGAAGTTTTAATTCGTCTGTAGCACGAATTTCCTGTTCGAAACGAATTCTGTTTAAAACAATAACATTTTTATATGGTTTTAGAATAGCCAGACCTTCCTTATTACGCATTACGAAACTTGTAATCCCAACTTTTCCTGAAGCAGCAAGAGCATCACGAAGCAAGGCATAGGCATTCATTGCACCTTTGTCAGGTTCAAGATAATAGGGCTGTTCATAATAAAGACTTGCAATCTCTTTTTCATCAACAAAACTCTGGATATCAATCGTCTTTGTTTTAACAGCATCTGCAGCTTCAAAATCTGAATCTTCAAGTACTACATACTTATCGTCAATTTTATAACCCTTTACAATATTCGAAAAGTCAATTTCCTTACCTGTATTTTCATTTACTCGTTTGAATTTGATATTGGCATGATCTTTTTTATCGAGCATATCCATGTCGAGACTGCTTTCCTGAACCGCAGAAAATAATTTAACCGGAATATTAATTAAACCGAAACTAATTGAACCTGTCCATATTGCTCTCATAATGAATAATTTTAAAGACGACTTTTCAGGAATTAAATATTTCCTTCAACCCAATTCAGGGCTTTGTTAAATTCAGCTTTTTTAAATCCACGAAATTCTCCCGGGACAACATAGCTGAAACCATTTGTAAATGAAATAATCTCTTCTGTATCTGTAACAATTGCAGCCCTGTTCCATTTTCCCAAATGTTTTAGTCCTATTAGCGCATCTTGTAACCATGCACCTGCAGTAAAGTTTCCAATGTCGGTATCCAATACCAGCAAAAAATTAATTTCATTGATTCTTTTTACTAAATTATCTATAGCAGGGACAACAGTGGCCTGAAAATCATCTTTTGTTACTTCTGCGAGAGCTCTAAAAGCAACTATATTATCGGGTGTATCAATTATGTGTATCATCGTTTGTTAGTTTTAATTACCTCAAAATTAGAATACTCCAAGTAAAGTGGTTTATATGTTATCTTTAAAGTTTTATAAAATATCTATCTACTAAATCCAATAAGTATTTCTATAAATGAATTGCGTGTAATTTTTAGTTAACTTTTAAAAAATTCACCCAAATTTATTTGTAAAAAAATTACTTTTGAGAACCCAATTCATATTTAAAATTATGTTTCAAAAAAGAATTTTTCTCCATCTGTTCGTTGCCATAATTACTTTAATTTATGCTCCGAATGCCAGTTCACAAACAACATCTTCTAAAAAAGAGCGTTCAAAATTATTTGAAGAAACTACCACAGACAGTGATTACTTAATGGCTATCGAAAAAGCAGGCGAAGTAATGGAATCTGCTTATAACGATGCTGATTTTGACAGTGCTTCTCACCATTTATTTGGCGAAATCAAAAGAACGCAAAGCAAACTGGATCTTATCCTGACAAGTCTTAAAGGCGCAAATCCTAATGTCCGCAATCAGCAAATGTATCATACGGTGCTGAAAGAAATCGAGCTGGATTTAGAAGAACAAAATACGGCTATTAATTTGCGAAACGAAAATCTTGAAAAAATTAAAAGCCGGTTTATAGAGCTCCGCAAAGACAAAACTTTGATGGTACTTATAAAAGATACCATTCGAAGAAAGCAATTTAAAAGAGAATTTGCCAACCTTAGAAAAAAATATCTGAGCACCGATAGTCTGATGACTAAAAATCAGGGAATCCTGAACAACAAAAAAAGAAACACGGTTCAGCGGAAAATCGCAGTTTCTAATGCTTTGATTGCTGTCGAAAATAATCTTGAAAAATCCGGAATCAGTATTTTTCATAAAGAGCAGCCTTTTTTATGGAATATCACGGAAACAGTCCCGAGAAAAGCGGTACAAAATATTGGCTCAAAAATAGTTATTGAAGAAAGTGTTGCCGAATATTACTTAAGTTATCGTATTGGCGGACTCATTACATTAGTGTTTTTTATGGGGCTTTTAGGCTGGTATATTTCACGTAATTTAAAGTACCTGAAAACTAACGGATACAAAGACAATCTTTCTCTTTTTAACTTTAAATATTTAAACAGAGGTATTTTGGTTCCGGTTGCAGTGGTAGGACTAAGTATTGCAGTTGTCAGCAATTTATATGCTCCTGCCTTATTCATAGAGCTTCTGCAATTGCTTTTACTCGGAATTCTGACCTTGCTTTTCAAAAATCAATGGTCCGGAACATCAATGCGAAACTGGCTTTTGCTATTAGGATTGTTTATCACACTTTGTTTTCTGGATTTATTTATAGAAGTTGGATTGTTGCAGCGTTGTGCCTTTATAATCATCAATATTTTGGGAATCCGCTACGGTCTTATACAAATCAAAAGTTTAAAGGATCAGTTGTATATAAAAGCTTTCTTTAAATGGGCCAGTATACTTTTTGTCGGATTAAATGGATTGTCGATACTGTATAACCTTTTCGGACGAGTATCGCTTTCTAATATGCTCAGCCTGACAGCTTTTATTTCGCTTACGCAGATTGTGGCGCTGAGTGTACTTTTGAAAATTATTTTAGAAATTATTCTTTTGCAAATCTATACGACCAGAGTGAAACGCGGTATCGAAAAGATTTTTGACCATGAAAGTTTATCTGAGACTTTAAAAAAGCCATTTATAATTCTGATGAGTTATATGTGGATTATAGTTATTGCTTCTAATTTAAATATTTGGGAATCGCTTCGTTCTTCCTTGGCATCACTCCTCACCCATCCTAATACTATCGGAAGCATTACTTTTACTTTAGGAAATATTGTGTTGTTTTTTATCATTATTTGGATTGCACATTTACTTCAAAAATATGTGGCTTACTTTTTTGGAGAAATTGAAGATGAAAACGAAGAGAACATCAATAAAAGACAACATTCAAAATTACTAATTACCAGACTTCTTGTATTAATTTCCGGTTATTTACTGGCTGTTGCAGCCTCCGGGATGCCTTTGGACAAATTGAGTATTCTTTTGGGAGCATTAGGAGTTGGGGTTGGACTAGGACTTCAGAATGTGGTAAATAATTTTGTGTCGGGAATTATTCTAATTTTTGACAAACCGATTCAGGTAGGTGATGTTATTGAAATCAGTTCTGAATCCGGTCGCGTAAAAGCTATGGGATTAAGAACTACAAAAATCAATGCTCCAAACGGAGCCGAGATTATTATTCCGAACGGAAATTTATTGTCTCAGAACATTACCAACTGGACTTATACTGACAATTTCAAATTAGTAGAAATTTCAATAGAAGTTAGCGGTGATACTACACCTGATGGCATTAATGAAATTATAATTCAGGCACTACAAGACGTGACTCTCATTAATATGGAAAAAGCTCCTCAGATTTTTTACAGCGCTATTTCCGAAGGAAAATATAAAATACTCATAAAATTCTGGTGCAGTATTTATCGTACCGAAGAGAGTATCAGCAATGCGCGTCAGGTTTTATTCAGTACTTTTAAAGCTAAAGGATTGACTTTTTCAACTTAACATATACTTCGCTATAAATTAAAAACGCCTCCAATTTGGAGGCGTTTCTGTTTAACAAATCAAATTAATGTTTACCCTTGCCGTGAGAATGGTTGTGATCATTTTTAGGATTTCCTTTTCCTTTACCGTTTCCGTTGTTATGACCATGAGCATTATATCTTCCTTCAGACTTATAAATTTTATCTGGTTTTGGGCCTCTGTTTTTTTGAGGTTTTCCAACATATCCTTTTGGATAAGCTGCTCTGTGTTTAGAATGATAACTGTAAGGTTTACTTCCTCTGTAATCTCTTAAAACCACTTTGTAGCCTGAATAAAAATCGTAATTTCTGTATCGGGCAGGTACTCTTCTTTCCCTAACCCAAACTCCATTATTAAAATAAATATACTGGCTTTGAGTTACATCATAATAAATATCAATATCAGGCAAATAATAATATCTGCTGTCATCATATCCTACTGGTCCCCAGTTTGGTGGTGTGCCAATATTTACATTAACTGAAACCTGTGAATGTGCCAAAACACTCATAAAAAGTGCTAAGGCGAATACTATCTTTTTCATCTTTTTTTGTTTTTAATTATTAACTTCATTTATAGTCTAATCTAAATTAATGCCAATATTTTAATTTATCAGCTTCCTATATACGAAAACACTAAAAAAGACGACGTACAGCACTTTACAACCGATATAAAGACAAAAAAACGCCTCAGAACCGAGACGTTTAATTTTATATTTAACTGTTTATTTCCATCCTCCACCCAAAGCCCTGTATAATTCAACTATGGCCTGAAGTCTTTGCAAATTATCATTTACGCCGCTTAATTGTGCTGACAGAAGATTTTGTTCAGAAGTTAATACATCAGTATAGTTGGTTGCAGAACTATATTCTAAGAGTTGACGGGTGTAATCGACTGCTTTCTCTAAATTTTCGATTTGTTTTGCTCTTGATTCGAGTTTGTCTGTAGCCATTTGGTAAGAATACAAAGAATTAGATACTTCCTGACCTGCTACCAATAAGCTTTGTTGGAAATTATTATATGCTTGTAATTGTTTTGATTGTGCAGTTGTCAGTCTGGCTTTGTTTTGCCCCTGATTGAAAAGTGGCTGCGTCAATCCTCCTATAATGGAATAAAATATTGAACGGTCAAAGAAGTCCTTTAACTGTAAACTAGAAAGTCCGCCACTGGCTGTCAGCGTAAGGCTTGGATAGAAATAGGTACGTGCAAGGTTGGTACTTTCGAAAGCAGCTCTGAAATTGAATTCGGCCTGACGCACATCCGGACGGTTTTGAAGCAATTGTGATGATAAACCTGTTTTAATATTCTCAGGCATTGGCTGATCATCTAAAATCCCTCTTTCAATTGGGCCGGGCGCTTGCGCAATTAAAATATTCAAAGCATTTTCGGTTTCTCGTATTCTTTGTTTTAAATCCGGTATTGAAACTTCGGCAGCGTAACGGTTTGCCTCACTTTGTACTACAGCTGCACCGTTTACGATTGCTCCTTCTTTTAATAGTTTTATTGTTTCGACATTTTCAATACGGCTTTCCAGCGTTTTCTGTGTAATAGCCAGTTGTTTATCATAAGCCATCAATAGAAAATAATTGTTGGCAATATCCGAAATCAATTGTGTCTGAACGGCTTGTTTTGCTGCATCAGTCGCCAGATAAGAGGCTAAAGCTGCTCTTTTTGAGCTGCTTAATTTCCCCCAGATATCTGCTTCCCAGGAAGTGCTTAAACCTAATTTATAGGTTGTAGTTAAGGTATTAATATTTATTCCGGGTGGAAAGTTAAGTCCCGCTTCTGATTGTTTGTTGCGGGTAACACTGGCATCAAGATTTAAATTGGGATAATACGCCAATTTGCTTTGACGCAAAGTAGCACGGGCCTGAACAATATTTTCGATAGCATTTTTCAGGTTGAGATTCTGGTCGATTCCTTTCTGAATTAAAGCAGAAAGTTTTGGATCTTTAAAAACACTTTGCCACGGCATATCTGCCATTGTCGTCGAATCTGCCGAAGTTTCATCACGAAAGAGCTTTTCTGTCGAGACAGTTGCGGGACGTTCGTATTTTTTAACTGCACACGCACTCAAAAGTACCGTCGCAGCCAATAAAAAAATATATTTATTTGAACTATGAGTCATTTCTTCTTAATTAAATTATTCTTTGTGCGCTTCCAGTAAATGAATTTCGTCTTCATCGTCTTCATCATCATAACCATCTTTTGCCGGTCCGCTGATTTTTTCCTGTAAAGTCTGGAATATGATAAACAAAACCGGAATAACGAACACTCCCAAAATAGTTCCGATTAACATTCCGCCAACAGCTCCGGTACCAATTGATTTATTCCCGACCGCACCTGCACCAGATGCAAACATCAACGGAACAAGTCCGAGGATAAATGCAAATGAAGTCATCAAAATAGGACGCAAACGTGCTACAGCACCTTCAATTGCCGCCTGAACAATAGGTAATCCTTTTCTCCTTCTGTCTAAAGCAAATTCGACAATCAAAATACCGTTCTTAGCTAAAAGTCCGATTAGCATGATTAAGGAAATCTGCAGGTAAATGTTACTGTTCAGTTTGAATATAATCGAAAACAAATACGCTCCTGCCAGTCCAAAAGGAATAGAGAATAAAACTGAAAACGGCAGAATATAACTTTCGTATTGTGCACTCAATAAAAAGTAAACAAAAACCAGACACAAAATAAAGATAAAAATGGTTTCGCTCCCTGAAGCTAATTCTTCACGCGTTAATCCTGAAAATTCGTAACCATAACCTGCCGGAAGATTCTCTGCTGCTACTTCCTGAATAGCCTTAATTGCATCTCCGGAACTAAATCCTGGATTTGGTGCACCTGTAATCGAAATTGACGTGAACAAATTAAATCTAGAAATAGATTCTGGTCCGAAAACCCTGGTCATTTTTACAAATTCGGTAATTGGCGCCATGTTGCCTGAACTGTTTCGGACAAAAATTTTATTTAATCCTTCAGTATTCGTCCTAAACTCCGGTGAAGCCTGTATCATAACACGGTATTGTTTTCCAAACTTATTAAAATTCGAAGCATACAATCCACCATAATAGCCTTGCATCGTAGACAAAATCGAATTAACAGAAACGCCTGCGTCTTTGGCTTTAGCCAGGTTAATATCCATCATATACTGAGGAAAACCCGGATTAAAAGGGGTTGTTGCATATTGGATTTCAGGACGTTTTGATAATTTTTCTAAAAAATCGGTATTGACTTTAAAGAATTCGGCTGTGGTATGACCTCCTTTGTCCTGCAACTGAAACTCGAATCCGCCGCTTTGTCCAAATCCCTGAATGGTTGGGGGTGAAATAAAGAAAATATTGGCTTCACGAATCCCGCTTGTTTTGGCAAAAAGCTGTCCTATTACATCATTAACACTTAAATCACGTTTGTCCCAGGTTTCCAGTTTTACAATAACCATACTGTAGGCACTACCCGCTCCAGCTGTAAAGTTCTGCCCCACGATACGAAGCGTATTTTTGACCCCCGGAATTGTATTAGCAATACTGTCAACTTGTTTGGCAATTTTATCAGAACGCTCCATAGATGCTGATGGCGGTAAACTGATATTCGCAAAAACTGTCCCCTGATCTTCCGCAGGTACGAAAGCTGACGGAGTTGTTTTCATCATATAAAATAATCCTGCACCGGCTATAAGAATGGATGCCAGAACAATCCATTTTTTTACTGAAAGAAACTGAACTGAACGTTTGTATCTGCCAGTTACATTATCAAACGCGACATTAAAAGCAGTGTAAAATCTTTGTAAATAACTTTTATGCTTATGATCATCTGCATGAGGCTTTAATAATAATGCACATAAAGCAGGACTTAAAGTTAAAGCATTTACTGCTGAAAGGATAATGGCAACTGCTAACGTAATACCAAATTGTTTATAGAAAACTCCGGTAGAACCTGTGATAAATGTAACCGGAATAAATACAGCAGCCATTACAAGTGTAATCGAAATAATGGCTCCTGAAATTTCATCCATTGCATCAATCGTAGCTTTTTTAGCCGATTTATAACCATGGTCGAGTTTAGCATGCACGGCCTCGACGACGACAATCGCATCATCGACCACAATACCAATCGCCAGCACCATCGCAAAAAGTGTCAATAAGTTAATCGTAAATCCGAAAAGACTCAGGAAGAAAAACGTCCCCACAATCGCCACCGGAACCGCAATTGCCGGAATTAGCGTAGACCTGAAATCCTGAAGGAAAATAAATACTACGATAAAAACCAGAATAAAAGCTTCAATCAAGGTATGGATTACTTTTTCGATAGAAGCATCCAGATTTTCATTGACGTCCACCAAAAGTGTATATTTTACTCCTTTCGGGAAGCTTTTTGCGGCTTCTTCAATCAGTTTTTTGGAATTATTGATTACGTCACGGGCATTTGATCCCGGAGTCTGGCTGATTGCCATCGCTGCAGATTCTACACCGTTTGTTTTAATCGTTGAAGCATAACTTAAAGATCCTAATTCAACTTTGGCAACATCTTTCAATCGAAGCATTTGCCCATTGCCAACGGATTTGATCACAATATCTTCAAACTCTTTTGGACTGGTCAGGCGACCTTTGTATTTGATTACATACTGAAAAGCCTGGTTACCGTTTTCACCAAATTTACCCGGTGCGGCTTCAATATTCTGTTCTGCCAAAGCTGCCGAAATATCACTTGGAATCAGTTTGTATTGCTGCATGATATCCGGTTTGAGCCAGATTCTCATCGAGTAATCTTTGGCACCAAAAACCGTTACATCCCCCACCCCAACTACACGCTGAATTTGCGGAACAAGATTAATCTTTGCATAATTTTGAAGAAAGGTCTGATCATATGTTTTATCGTCACTATACAACGAAAAAATCAACAAGTTACTGCTCTGACTTTTCGTAACTGTTACACCTGCCTGAGTTACCTCTACTGGTAATAAACTCGTTGCTCTTGAAACCCTGTTCTGGACGTTTACCGCTGCTAAATCAGGATTTGTTCCTACTTTGAAGTATATTTTGATAGAAGCATTTCCGTCATTGGTTGCCGTAGAAGTCATGTACGTCATGTTTTCTACACCATTGATTTGTTCTTCTAACGGAATAACAATACTTTTCAAAACCACATCAGCATTCGCTCCTGTATAACTTGCCGATACGTTTACTGTAGGAGGGGCAATATCCGGATATTGAGAAATAGGCAGCTCCACAAGACCTAAAACCCCCAAAATGACAATAATAACCGATATTACAGTCGAAAGTACCGGTCTTTGTATAAATATTTTAAACATCTTTTTTTATTTTAAGTCGGCATAAACCGTTTCTGCACTCACATTATTCGCTTTAATCTCAGTTCCTTCTTTAAGTGAGGCAACTCCTTCTAACACAATCTGATCGCCAGGTTTTAAACCGCTTGTTATTACATAATAATTACCGGCTGTATTTTCAAGTTTGGTAATATTCACATTTTTCGTTTTTTTGTCTTTGCCCACAGTAACTGCAAAAATCTTATCCTGAAGTTCGAATGTAGCACTCTGAGGAACAATTATTCCTTCTTTAACCACATTTGGAATTCGCACTGTCGTACTGCTTCCACTTCTGATAATCCCTTTTGGATTTGGAAAACGAGCCCTGATATTTACTGTACCTGTTTCGGTATTAATTAATCCGTTTACGGTTTCAATCCTTCCTTTTTCGTCATAAGTAGTACCATCAGAAAGCACTAAAGAAACTTGAGGCATTTTTTTGATTTTTTGTGCTAGTGGAGCCCCTGAATTTTCCTGGGTAAAGTTCAAAAGCATTTTTTCATTCAAAGCAAAATAAGCATATACATTCCCTATACTTGAAACCGTTGTCATTGGCTCGGCTGTTGCTGAACTTACGAGGCTTCCTAAACGAAAAGGTATTGAGCCTACAACACCACTAACCGGACTTGTAACGGTTGTATATCCTAAATTAACTTTGGCATTAACCAAAGCTGCATTTGCCTGAGCTAAACTGGCCATTGCAGACTCATAGTTATATTGTGCAGATTCAAGTTCATATTTACTGATAATTCCTTTTTCAACTAAAGGCTTTACCTTATTTACGGCCAATTTTGCTGTACTTACTTCTGCCTGGGCACTTTTTACACTTGCAGAAGCCGTACGAACCTGCTGTTCATATTCCGGTGCGCTAATTTTAAATAAAGCCTGTCCTGCTTTGACAACAGCACCTTCATCTACAAATATTTTATCAATATAACCTTCAACTCTTGGTCGGATTTCTATGTTTTGCTGCCCCTGAATACTAGCCGGGAAATCTGTATATAATGTTGCTGATTCTGGCTGCAAAGTCATGGTTTTATATTCTTTAACTTGCGGTGCTCCTCCTCCCTGAGCTGACTTATCATCTTTTTTACCGCATGATGCGATAACTACTGATGCTATGAGAATGCTTAAAAATGATTGCTTGTTCATTGTAATAAATGTGAAATTATCGATTATACACTGGTAAAATTAAATAAAATAAAAGGTACGAAAATTTTCAATAGACAAAGACCTGTGTACAATCGATAGAGATAAGCTCACACCCGATGGATTTTTTAAATTAATTAAACAAGTGTTTAAATTTTGCCTCGTCGGCTCTAAAATGCTTTTTAAGGATTGTAACACTCTGTTGAGCGATTCCTTAAAAATAGTATGTATATTAAATGTAATATTGCCATAATAAATTATAATTCAAATGGCTCCAAATGTTTTCAGACCCTACTTATTTGCCGGATTGCACATCCTTGGCTGGTTACTTTTGGGGTTTATTATGCTATTTTACATTCCGCTTACATGGAAAGTTATTCTTCCGCCAGAATTTTGGCTGTGGCAGATTATTATCCTGATTCTGTTGATTTTTTTATTTTATTCTAATGCGAAAATCGTAGTACCGAAAACGATTATCAAAAATAATACATCTCCCTATTTGGCCTGGTCCTTCCTGACAATTTTTGTTATGCAGCTTATCGCTTATTTGTATTCTTCTCAAACAGATGTACATACAAAAGTGAGCCGGGTTTTAGGTTTCACAAAATACAGAAATCCTTATTTTGATAACTACGTTTTTATGCTTACCCTGCTTGTATTGGGAATTAGTACCAGTTGGGCAATGCTGCAATACTGGCAAAAAGCGGCTCAGCATAAACAAAAGCTGGAACAGGATAAAACTATGGCAGAACTTGCAATGCTGAAGGCACAAATAAATCCGCATTTTTTCTTTAATTCCTTAAACAGTATTTATTCACTTACTTATTCAAATATTGAAGATTCAAGAAATGCATTGCACACCTTGAGCCGAATGATGCGCTATTTGCTTTACAGCACCGAAGGTGAAAGAACTACATTGCTTAAAGAAGTTGAATTTCTTAAGGATTTTATCGCCTTAATGAAACTCCGTGCCAACAAAAAATTAAATATTATTACAGAAATACCAGAAAAACTAAACGACTACCCCATCGTACCAATGTTATTATTACCTTTAGTAGAAAATGCTTTTAAACATGGGATACATGCAACTGAAAAAAGCGAAATTATCATAACATTAAAACAAAATGACACCAATCTGACATTTGAAGTACTTAATACTTTTTTTGAAAAAACATTTAATACTGAACCTGGTGGAATTGGTTTAGCGAATACAAAACGAAGACTACAACTTATTTATCCACATAAGCACGCTATAAATTGCGGTGTCAATAAAGACGGGAAATATGAAGTTGAACTACAGATAACTTTAGAACAATGACAGTACTAAATTGCATAGCGGTAGATGATGAACCATTGGCCTTAAAACTGGTCGAAACTTTTATTGAGCAAACCCCTTTTTTACAATTAAGCTGCAGCTGTGACAATGCTGTTGAAGCCTTAAGTTTAATTCGAGAAAAGCAACCGGATATTGTTTTTTTGGATATAAACATGCCTAACCTAAGCGGAATGGAACTGGCAAGACTTTTACAGGACCAGTCACCACCGATTCCGAAAATAATTTTCACAACTGCCTATAATCATTATGCAATTGAAGGCTATAAAGTAAATGCAGTCGATTATCTTTTAAAACCTTTTAGTTACGAAGAGTTTTTGCGTGCTTCCAACAAAGTCCTGCAAATAACTGAAGAATCTTCAAATCACTACCAGCATATTGCAACTGACGATGATTTTTTCTTTTTAAAGGTTGAATATCAATGGGTAAGAATTTCTTTAAAAGATGTGTTGTATATTGAAAGTTTAAAAGACTATGTAAAAGTTCATCTTCTTGATTCTGATAAAACCGTACTATCTCTTATCTCTTTAAAAGCTCTGGAAGAAAAACTACCCTCTCCAAAGTTTATGAGGATCCATCGTTCGTTTATTGTTTCACTTGACAAAATAAACAGCATAAGTAAAAATTCCATTTTTATTGGAAAAACTGAAATTACTGTTGGCGAACAATACAAAGAAGCGTTTAAAACCATTGTAGACAGATGGTTAAAATAAAACAGAATAATAATGGAAAAAAGATCAAATAAATATTATCTCACATTAAGCTTAAAAGAATATGCAAATGGCGAAACAGCGCCTGCAAAAGAACTTGGAATTGAATTTGAAAACCACGACGAAATATTTAGCATCATTGAAAAAATGAATGCTAAAAATTTATTTGAAAGCGAGTCTGAAGCAACACAATTTGCATTGGGTTTAAAACTATTTGGGGAGATAAAACTAAAACACAGAAAGAATCCTCTTTTTGATGAAATGAATGAAGTGTTTCCTGTTTTCATGAAAAAACTAAAAAGCCTATAAGACATAAAATTAGCAGCTGAAATAATTTTACACATCTTAAGCTAATTAACCATTTGATAACATTTAGGTTATGATCTGTTTATATTTGTTTTTTTATTTTGAATAAAACAAATAGTATGAAATTCTTTAGCTTAAAATTTTTGGTTTCCATTAAAGAATGGCTTTTTCTAAGAGCTATGCATTCATCATTTATTCATTAATTTTCAAAATAAAAGAAAATACATTTGAATGAATAAATTAGAGAAGTCATTTTTAAATAAAGACCAATTTGGTCAGGATTTTTTGTGGGGTGTTTCTACTGCCGCTTTTCAAATAGAAGGTGCTCATGATAAAGATGGAAAAGGTCCATCAATCTGGGATGTTTTTACCAGCCAAAAAGGTAAAATCAAAAACGGGCATCATGCCATTAATGCATGTGATTTTTATAATTGTTATAAAGATGATATTCATTTAATCAGAGAATTAAATATCCCTAACTTCAGATTTTCTCTTAGTTGGTCTCGAATCATGCCTACTGGTCTTCATCCGGTAAATCAATCAGGAATAGATTATTACAATAAAGTAATTGATTTTTTACTTGAATGCGGAATTGAACCGTGGGTAACGCTGTATCACTGGGATTTGCCTCATGCACTTGAAGTAAAAGGCGGATGGACTAACAGAGAATGTGCTTTATGGTTTTCTGATTATGCCGAAGTATGTGCGAAGCATTTTGGAGAGAGGGTAAAAAACTGGATGGTCATCAATGAACCTTCGGTTTTTACTGGTGCAGGGTATTTTCTTGGTATCCATGCTCCGGGAAAAAAAGGTATAACCAATTATTTGAAAGCTATACATCACGTAACATTGGCAACCGTTGCAGGTGCAAAAAAACTAAGGCAATTTAGTCCTGATGCTAATATTGGTACTACGTTTTCATGTACTCATATTGAACCATTTTCAGATAGATCTGCAGATATTCAGGCTGCAAAGCGAGTTGACACATTATTAAACAGAACTTTCATAGAGCCAATTTTAGGACTTGGATATCCACAGGATGATCTTCCGGTTCTTAAAAAAATTAATAATTATATTCAGGGTGATGATCTCGATCACTTAGCTTTTGACTTTGATTTTATTGGTCTTCAATGTTATACACGTGAAATTGTAAAATCTTCATTATTGACACCATATATTGGAGCCGAATTAGTAAGCGCTGAGAAAAGAAATGTAATATCGACCGAAATGGGCTGGGAAATTTACCCTGCAGCACTCTATCATATCCTCCAAAAATTTAATTCATATGATGGAATAAAAAAGATTATAATTACAGAAAATGGAGCCGCATTCCCTGATACAGTTGCAAATGGAAAAGTATATGATATTAGACGAACACATTATATACAAGATCATTTAGAGCAATTACTTAAAGCAAAGAAGGAAGGCTGTAAAGTTGACGGATATTTTGTATGGAGTCTTACTGATAATTTTGAATGGGCTGAAGGTTACAATGCAAGGTTTGGATTAATCTACGTTGATTTTGAAACTCAAAAGAGAACCATTAAACAATCTGGAATTTGGTTTCGGGATTTTTTAGAAAATGGTAGAGAAATTATATAACCAAGTCAGTAAATTATATAATAAAGTAAATCCGATTCATTCTTAAATTTATTTTTAATAAACTAAGAATGAATGGATACATCAGCACAAATCTTCTGGCTTTTGATATTGGCTATCCCTATCGCATGCGTTAGTTGGACAGTTACTCACGAAGAAGTATTTCGCGAACCCAGAGAGTGGTGTGTGAATCGTTCTCAAAGCGATAAAAAACTTTTTAAAAGAAAGTTTTTCTATCTCTTCACCTGCGAATATTGCTTTAGCCACTATATTACCTTATTTTTTATAGCTCTTTGCAACTTCAGGCTTTTATTACCAGACTGGAGGGGCTATATCATTGCGGGATTCTCACTTGTGTTTATAGCGAATCTATATATGAGTTTTTTTGCACTGCTGAGACAAACGATTAAAAAAGAAAAAGTTGAAATTAAAAAAATAGAAACTGATACAAATGAATCTAAGGATCAGGCAAATTAGCAGAAAACAACCATTTTTATCAAACAATAATATCTTCGTTTTTATTTTTGAGTTAAAATCTACTTTTTTTTTAATTATTTTGAATAACAAAATCTGCTTTATCTTCCTTTTTTCGTTTAATTATTTTAAAATATTCAGATGGTGATTTTCCGGTGTGCTTTATAAAAGCGCTGAAACAAGTAGTTCTTGACTTGAAACCTGACCCCAAAGCCATACCCTCCAGAGATAGATCTTTCCATTCGGGATCATTAATTTTTTCATTAAAATATTCAATCCTTTTAAGATCTACAAAATCCTGGAAATGAACATGAAATTCTGAATTAATCAAAATAAAAAGCTGATGTACCGATATGCCGGTTTCGTCCGACAAATCACGAATTACAAAATCTTTTTTTTTTAAAGCTACATTTACAAAATAAGATACATATTAGTATTTTATTGTTTAGATTTTAAGTTTTCAGCTTTATGTAAACTTAGTAATATCCCTTATAAAAGTTAGTGACTCAAAAGATAATATTCTTCATCAGTTACTTTTTCTAACCAAGTTCCGTGTCCTTTGTCGATTTCTGTTATAATGGCAACATAAGAGAACTTGTCAAATGGAGTGGCTCCGTACCAATGTTCAACTCCAGGCAGAATTGTAACTACTTCATCTTTAACAAGCATGCGAACTGCATTTCCTCTTTCCTGATAATAGCCAACTCCGTCTTTGGCGATAATCATATGCAAGCTTGCATTACTGTGCCAGTTGCTTCTCGCACAAGGTTCAAAAGTAACTTCTTTAATAACAGTATTTTCAGGATGAATATCACTGCTTTGCTTCTTATAGGAAACGTCGCCCGTCATATAGGCACTAGGGACTTTTCCTTCTTCGATAACGGCTGAATAATTTGTTGACATAAAATTTAGTTATTTTCGGGATTAACTTTATTTGAAACTACATTAGACCAACCGTATCAGAATCAGAAACTAAATTAAAAAAGCCAGAAATTGCTTTATGAAGTATTGTTTTAGATCTGTTATAACTGATAGGTGATTACTACTTTAATTTCAAAACAAAATTAGATTAAATATGCTTTTTGAAAATAACAATATTCAAACAAAAAATTATGAATTTGAAACAATTTATGCTCTTAAAGATTTTGGAATCTTGCCTGTCAGCCTTTTAAAATAATTATTAAAATAGCTTGGATATTCAAATCCAAGTGAATAGCCAATATCTGCAATACTCCAGTCTGTATGCTGTAGTAAAGCTTTTGCTTCTCCGATAATTCTTTCTGTAATATGGGCTGTTGTCGATTTTCCGGTAATTTCTTTTACCGAACGATTTAGGTGATTTACATGTATTGAAAGGCTTTGAGCATAATCCTGCGGTGTTTTTAAGGCAAGCGGCTGATCTTTTGTTTCAACAGGAAACTGTCTTTCTAAGAGTTCTAAAAACAATGATGTTATTCTCGAAGAAGCATTTTTATATTTGAAAAAATTCTCCGAAGGCTGCATTTTCATTGATTCATGCAATATAAGATTGATATAATTGCGAATCAAATCATCTTTAAACACATAATCAGTTTCCTGTTCTTCAATCATTTTTACAAAAAGCGAATCTATAAATACTTTTTGCTTTGCAGATAATGAAAAGATTGGGCTGCCTCCTATTTTAAACAAAGGAGACTCATTAAGGCTTTCTGAACGGTCTTTTGCCTTTAAAAAATCTTCTGTAAAAACGCAGGCATATCCATGATAATCAGGAGAAAAAATTTCCCATGAATAGGGAATAACAGGATTACCAAAAAACAAAATAGTTCCCTCTGTTTCAATTCCCCTGTCTGCATAATGAATAAGGCTTTTACTGGTATTAATGCAGATTTTGTAATAGTCGCGTCGATTGTAGCTCGGAATTTTACTTACATCCCCATTTATTTCATATACTTTAAAACCTTTGAGTTTTAAATCATTTATACTCAATTCTGCTGTCTGGGATTCTATCTGATCTTTCATTTTTCAAAGTTATGAAAATCAAATAAAAATTTCAAAAAAGTCAATTTCAAAAATCAATATCAATTTGAATTTTCTTTTTACTAAATTGGAATTTGTTTTTTATAGGAATTAAAATTTACACTTTATCTTTGTTCTATGAAGGATTTACTGCCCGTTATAGATTATATCTCAAGATATGTTGATTTGACTGATGATGAAAAAAATCATCTGAGTTCTTTTATGAAGATCAACAAAGTCAAAAAGAGACAATTTATTGTGCAGCCTGGTTTTGTTTGCAGACATAAGAGTTATGTTGTTAAAGGGGCATTCAGAGGTTACCTGGTTGATAACGATGGAAAAGAACATACACTTTCATTTGCAATCGAAGACTGGTGGATTTCTGATTACAGCAGTTTAATTTATCAGGAACCAGCCACATTATTTGTAGAAGCTCTTGAAGATTCAGTTCTAATTCAGATCGAATACCAAGACGAACAGCAATTTTTAAAAGAAATTCCGAAACTTGAAAAATTCGAACGCATTATTACGCAGCGCTCATTAGCTTTTCATCAAAAAAGGCTTTTATCTAATTTAACTAAAACTGCTGAAGAACGTTATGATGAATTTATGAGTAAATATGCTGCAATCGCTAAGCGTGTTCCTCAATATGCATTGGCATCTTATCTTGGTTTCAGTACCGAATACTTAAGCAAAATACGCAACGGCAAAACCTCGAAAGGTTAAACTGGTTCAACCTTATTTCCTAAACCAGTTCATTTTTATTTTTCTTATTCTGTCCCAGTTTTGCATAGTCAATACCGACAAATAATTTAAATTAATAAAAATGAAAACTACCATTTTGATTACAGCATTTTCGCTTCTTTTTATGGCTTGCGACAGCGAAAAAAAATCAGGAGAAACTTCTGTTTCCCTAAAAAGTAAATACACCATTACTGATCCAGGGCTGTATCCTGAAGGAATTGATTACGATTCCAAAAACCAAAGATTTTTATTTAGCTCTCTACAAAAAGGAGCTGTTTATGCAATGAATCTCAAAGGTGAACTATCTGTTTTTGCTACAAGCAGTAAACTGGTTTTGCCCACAGGAGTTTACACTGATGAAATTCGTAACCGATTAATAGTATCCAATGCCGATTTAGGGATTTCACAAAAAAGTACGGAAGGAAGTGCCGGATCAGTTGCTACAGTTAGTATTTTTAATCTTACTTCGGGTGAATTAATCAAAGAAATTGATTTTAAAAATTTTACTCCCAATACAGGTTGCTGCCCAAATGATATTGCGGTAGATAATAATGGAAATATTTACATCACCGATTCATTTTCTCCAATTATTTATAAGCTTGACACTAATTACAATGCCTCTGTATTTAGTAAAAATATTTTATTTCAGCCAAAACCAAATGAATTCGGTTTAAATGGAATTGTTTTTCACCCCGACGGCTATTTACTTGCAGTTAAAACGGACACTTCTAAATTGCTTAAAATAGCACTTTCTGATCCTGAAAAAATTACAGAAGTAACAGGGGCAGCATTTAGCGCTCCCGACGGAATAGAACTAGACAAAAACAACAATTTAGTTATTGTCGAAAATGGTTTAGGCTTAGGCAAAACTCACACGTTTAAAAGTACAGACAATTGGTCCAGTGCAGCCAAGATAAATGAAACAAATATTGGAAAAGATGAATTTCCAACAACTGCTGCTTTGGCTACAGACGGTAATGTGTACGTTATTAGCTCTAAACTAGGCAAATTTTTATCAGGAGACAAAAGCCAGTCAACTTATGCTATCCAAAGGATAAATTAATTTTTTTGTTTCAGGTTTCAAAGTTTGCGCATAATAACGTGAAATTTGAAACCTGAAATTATTTTTTCAAAACTAAAGTTCCTGTCTTTAAACCATTGGCAGTACCCGATAAAACTACTTCAGCATCATTTTCGTCTTTTTGGATTATAATCTGAGCGTATCCGTTGAAAAGCTTTCTTTTCCATGCTTCTGCCGGAGTAATTACCTGAATAATTCCAGGATCGGTATTCATTACATCCCATTCTTTTACTTTCTGCAAAGGCGGTGCAATAATCTGAATGGTATTTGTGCCTTGTCTTAAAACATTAGCATTCAAAATATACTTATGAACATCTTCTGTACTTGGAACAATTTTATTTCCGTTTACAAAGACAACTGCATCAGTACCTATTTTTTTGTAAAAGAAATTAACTGAATTTTTGCTTGAATTGTTGTTTAATTCAAATTTACCACGATACACGTACGCCGGAGCCTGATTTTTATAATCGCGATCTTTAAAAGCTTCTTTCCAGCTTTTGTCATCCGAAGATATTGGGTTTGTAGTATTTGTTGAGGCTAGCTTCTTTTCTTCAAAATTAGTAATGGATACAAGTTCTACAGCATCAATGAATTGGTCTTTTTCCAAAGAAGTTGGATTACCGTTTCCAACGCCTAAAATTTTTCCCCCTTTTACAGAAAATGTAATTTCATGATTGGAAGTCGGTACATGCAATCCTTTTTTATCTGTAGTTTCAACAGTTACGACTACGACATTTGCATTAGGCTGATTCTCTTTATCAGCAGTAAGTTTTATATTTTGAGCGAGTTCTGTAGTTTTTTGAACTTCAGAAAGTACTTTTTTACCGTTTTTATATCCAATTGCTTCAAGGGTCCCTGCTGCGTATTTTACTTTCCATTCTAAATGGCTGTTTTGCTCCATTTTCTTTTTACCAAGGCTCTTTTTGTTCAGAAAAAGTTCAACTTCCTCACAATCCGAATGTACCCAGACATCTATTTCTCTGCCTTCCATTCCACTCCAGTTCCAGTGTGGCATAATGTGCAAAACCGGTTCTTTTCCCCACCATGATTTAAGATAAAACACATTGTCTTTCGGAAAACCGCAAACATCCATCATTCCAAAATAAGAGGTAACCGATGGCCAGCCATAAGGTGTAGGTTCTCCACGATAATCAAAACCGGTCCAGATAAACATTCCGGCTAAATAAGGTCTTTCAGCATAAAACTTCCAGCCTTCTTCGATACTGTAAAATGTCGGGCGTGGTTTTTTGTCGTAAGCACTTTTATAATGTTTGGTTTCATCATCAAAATAAATACCGCGGGTTGCAAATGTAGAACCTTCTTCTGTCCCCATTCCGGGCTGTTGTCTGAATTGATTTCGGTGTGCATCAATATCTCCGTTCCCCATATAATTATAACCCATAATTTCGACTACAGAAGAAATTCCGCTTTTAAAACCACTGCTTATTCCAACTGTAACAGGTCTTGTTGGATCAATGCTTTTTGTAAATCCCTGCATCACATTCGTAATACTTTCGCCAACAATACCGCCTTCAATATTCCATTCTTCATTTCCTACCGACCAGCAAAAGATACTCGGATGATTGCGGTCGCGCTCTATCATTCGCTTTAAATCATTTAGGTGATAATCGTTAATTCCCATGAGACGGGTTTCGTCAATAACCAGCATTCCGAGTTTATCACAGGCGTCAAGCAGTTCAGGAGTTGGCGGATGATGCGAGCAACGGTAAGCATTTGAACCCATCTCTTTCAGCTTTTTGATTCGGTAATATTGCAGTTCATCTGGCAAAGCTGTTCCAATTCCGGCATGATCCTGATGATTATTGGTTCCTTTTAGTTTAACGGGTTTTCCGTTAAGGGAAAAACCTTTCTCTGCATCAAATTTTATCGTCCTGATTCCGAAAGGAGTTTCATAACGATCAATTATCTTTCCTTTCTGTTTAATTTCAGTAATTAAGCGATATAAATTCGGATTTTCAATATCCCATAGCAATGGATTATTGACTTCTAATTTTGAACTATAAATCGATGTTTTATAAAAATCCGGAGCAGTTTTACTTTCAGAAACAGTTGCAGTTTGCTTTCCGGATGCATCCAAAATATGCTGAATAACTTCAATTGGACCTTTATAATTTCCTTTGTTTTCAACAGAAACTTCAGCAGTAACGTCAGCATTGTTTTCTTTTACTTCAGAGGTTACATAAGTTCCATTCGTTACAACATGAATCGGATTTGTTTTCTGTAAATAAACATGTCTGTAAATCCCTGCTCCTTCGTAAAACCAGCCTTCTTCCATTGAAGCATCGACACGAACAACGATCGTATTTTCACCTCCATAATTGACATAAGCGGTTACATCATATTCAAATCCGTTATAACCGCTTTCTTCAGTTCCGAGGTAATAACCGTTGAAAAACACTTTCGAATTTCTAAAAACCCCATCGAATTTTAAAGAGATAATTCGCCCCTTATCACTTTCCGGAATAGCGATTTTTTTACGGTACCAGCCGATACTTTTATCAGGAAAACCCTTTCCAGCTGTTTTAAATCCGTGGCTAAAACTGCCTTTTTCACTAAATTCCTGCTCAACTGCCCAATCGTGCGGAAGATCTAATTTTCGCCACGCACGGTCATCAAAATTTTGAGCCGCCGGGCCATCACCAAATCCTGTTTTAGTCAGATAGGAAAAATAGCCTGTTGCATGGTTGAAATCTTTCTGGGTATCATATAAATGTCCAAATGAAAAACGCCAGTCTTTATCAATTAAAATTAAATTCCTTTGAGTCTTATTTTGAGCTGAAACACAAACAGATATAAAAAAAATAAAATACAGGTAAAATCGATTAGAAGAAATAGATTTCATAAATAATTCCGGTTTAATTTGATAGTTAAGCAAGGTGATAAATATATCCTTTTTGCACTACTGGAATTAATAGTATTTTATCAAAGTGTAATGATTTTAATGTAAACTGATAATTTTTAAGAAGCTAATCCCGCTATTCGTTGCAATCTTTTACTTTTTTAAAGAAAAAAGCAAAAGGATTTTCACTGCTATCGGGGCTAGGCACTTGTTTTCAAAAGAATTTATCGGTATAGTTTTTCATCCTATGTTTGTATAAATATTGGATGACAAGATTGCGCATTGTCAACGGATTAAAATTCGTTGAAAACAAATATTCTAATAAATAAAAAAGATTATTTTTTAACTAATGAAACATCATCAACCTGACAGGAAGCATTTGCTTCACCATAAGAAAGGAAACCAATTTCAACTTTGCCATTCTTAACCGGAATATTTTTTATCACAATTGTTTTCCATGATATATTTTCATTTTTGAAATCATATTGGAGTTTTTTGTCGTTGCTCAAAGCATACATTTCCAGGTTCTTAAAACCTTTTGTGTTTCTAACTTTGGCTGTAAGCGTATATAATCCATCTTCTAATTTTACATAAGGTGAAGAAATTATGGTTTGAAAAGTTTTTCGTTTAAAATCAACCTTATCGGTAATATTTAAGCTTTTTTCGCCTATTACTATCTTTCTGTCGTTTTCAGTATTAAAGTAATTGATTACCGGAGAAGTCAGCGTATCCAGGCTAATTTTGTTTCCTTCGATTACCTCATTCGTCCATCCGGTTAATTCTGTTTGAATAGGTTTAACAGGACTTGGAATATGCCTGCGATCAGCTTCGAAACTTCCGTTTTTGACGTAATTATTATCTTTTGCTACTTTCCATTCGCCTGTTTTAGCATCGATGTGCCATGAATTTAGCGAATTAAAATAAGGTGTTTGTCCATCGAATGACATCGGGCACCATTGATTATACCCTAAGCCATTTCCTGCAAAATTAGCCCATCGATCGCCACAATATAGTATAGTTTCCTGTTTGCTTCCTTTTACAGAAAAGAAAAAACCAGTTTGCGAAACATGTGCAAAATCATCTGAGGCACCATTGGTTACCAGCATTTCGTTGTTAGGCAGATACGGCCCTCTGATATCATCGGCAACTAAATAATAGGCAAACGAAGCATCCCAGCCATAAATATTAGATGCATACATGTAATATTTATTTTGATATTTAAACATACAATTCCCTTCACGGCTTTCTCCCTTAAAAATCTGCGTACAGTCTAAAAGATTTACTTTGCCTTCTTTAACACCAATTTCAGAAACATAAATTTTGTTTCTTCCCTTTCCATAAGAATAAATTAAATAGGATTTTCCGGTGTCTTCATCGGTAAATACGGTCTGATCACCCGTATTGCTCGTTCCGATCATTTTTTCCATGTTTATTTTCTGATGCCAGACAAATCTTCCTGTTGGAGAATCTGCAAGCATAATCAACACTTCATTTCCATGCTGAACAAACATAGCATACTTATTCATTTCTTTAACAAAGGCTACTCCTAAACGCCCAACCCAGGTTTTGCCTGACTTATTCACATCATCTTTGGTAACAACATCCCCTTCAAATGTCCATTTAACTAAATCTGTAGAACTATAACAAGTAACCGATTTAAATGTAGCATTGGGTAAAGTGATATAGGGCGCATTTCTGTACATATCAGCTTCTTCATACTGAACACCGTACCAATAATACCTTTGTATTCCATCAACCGGCTTTGAAAATTTAAAAATACCTCCACCCTGACTGTTTAATGGTTTTCCGTCTTTGGTATTCCAGAAAATATCATTTTTGATATTGTTTTTTTGGGCATTAACATTAGTAATGAAACTTAAAGCCAAAATAGTCATCATTAAAACAGGGTATGTTTTTTTAATTTTCATGTTCTTACTTTTTAGAATAAAATGCTTTGATATGCTAAGCCATATAAATCATTTTAAATAATAGATTTTTCAACTTTTTAAAAGTAATTAAAACATGTTATTAAACTATCCTGCTTAAAAAAATCAAAATTTATAATATTCCTGCCCTTTATCATGTACAATACGGATGTATTCAATTTCGCCTTCCGTCTGGCGGTACATAATATTATAAAAATCGGCTTTTGATCTTTCTTCTTCATTATCAAAACCATTGAAGGTCGTAAAATAACCATTGGATAACGTAGTGAGAGAACCATCTTCATTTTTCGAATTCATATCAGCATCATAATATTTAATGGCCGGTAAATCTGCAGCTAATCTTTTTTTATTAATATCTGTTACCTTCATTCCTGCTTTTACTTCTGCTCCTTCAATATTTAGAGATTTGGAGTAAATTTTAAATGGATAAATGAAATTTTTTGGTGCATCTGAACCTGTTGTATTTCTTTCTTCTATCCTTTCATATTTTTCCTTTTTATACTCTTCTTCAAGCCAGTCTACATTTTTATCTTTTATTTTTATATATCCAACGGATACCCTTCCTTTGGCCTGTTCAAGTTTTCCTCTCTGTCCTAAAGGACTGTCTAAGTTCATAAAGAATATATGGAGTTCATCAATACTATTATCTTTATCGGATTCGGAAACATAAATTCCTAAATCGTCCCATATATAGACTGTTGTTTGAAATATTCTATCGTATTTACCAAAAATTTTTACCCATTCGGCTACTGATTTGCCAAAAGGTAATTCTTTGCTTTTATAGCTAATGCTATGTTCGCTAATATAAAAATCTGTTTGTGACATCGTTTCTTTTTTTGAAGTTTGGCATTGCATAAATATGCTGCTCAATATTAAAATTGCAAATTGTTTCATTTAAAATAATTTAAAATTTCCTGAACTTTTTTGTTGCTTACAGTTCGTTGAGTTACCTTTTCTGCATGCTCATATACAGTAGCACTTTGGAGTCTTGGTATAATAGTATCATTTTCATCAATCCACTTGTTAACCGTTTCATTAGCCCAATCCGTAATTTGGTATACAGGGTGTAGCGTGTATTTGTTTATTACATATTTGGCAAGCTCTTCCCCTGTTGGGTCAGTGCCTGTCTTCCAAATCTCCAAAATTCTTGTGGCTACATCTCTTACCGCTATTTTGGCGAGCTCAGACGCCAACGGATTAAGGGGATGATTAAGTGCGTCTTTGGCTACCTGGGTATGGGTTGGATCAGTTCCATAATTTTTATTGCTATTTTCTGTTTGCTCTACCTTTATATCATCATCTGCAGAACCTAAAAGTAAGTTGTATGCTATATTATTAAACGTAGCTAATGAATCTCCCATATAACTGAGCCCTCTGTCGATTGTTCTGCCTAACCAGCCTGTATATTCTACTGTTGCTGATTTAGCATCAATAATTACATAATTTATTATACACTACGGGTATCTTAAAATCTTTTTTTGTAAATAAAGGATAAATATTCTTTAATCTCAATCCGGTCAAAATGAACAATGAATTCTTCATATCCACCATTTCTATGATTTTCTGTATCAAATATTGAAAAATCTATACCTCTAACCTGTTTGCTTTTATCAACAAGTATTTTAAAGTTTAATAAATCATTTCTCTTTACATATATCTTTGTTCCTTGATTTTTTAATATATTCCTAATTTCTTTTAAAAGTTTATCTTGTTTTAAAAATAAATCTAATCCAATTCTTTTTCCAGTGTTTAAATCAAAACAATAATATTTAATTCCTTCCCAAGGCGAACCATAAGATTGAATACTAATCGATAAGTTTATTATATTATTTTTATCATAATAAATCTCATAATGCTCAAACCCTGAATTTGATTCTCTAAGTCTGTTTTCTAAAATCCTCTTTGAAAGAGTATCCTTTTTTATTTTAATTCTCTCTTCAGGTGTGTCAAAATAGAGTCCGTCAAAAATATCGTAAGTACTTTGAATTATTTTATAAATTTTAGTTCTTATTACCTCATTTTTGGAAATGATTTTTAATTCTTCTAATTTTAAATATGAATTATCAATAAGGATCGAATCGTTTAAAATTTTAAAATTTTGGCCATTAACAAATATCGGGAAGAATATTGTGAACAGAATTGTTTTTATAATGTAATTAATAAACACCTATTTTCTTTTTAAAATCATCTTTTAATATCATTTTTAAATCATTGTATGAAATAAAAATATTATTCTCAATTGCAATAGAACAATTAGGAAAACCATAATTAAAAATATATTCAATTCCTTTTTCACTAATAGAAAATGTATCCAAATTTTCTTTTTTAAATAAACTTTTTGAATGAATTAATGATTCATACACATCTGAATTATTTAATTCATCTTTATTTTCTTTATTTACTTTATTTAATCTGTCTAGCAATATGGAGTTAATTTTTTTCAACAATTCATATATTTTATTTTCTTTAATAATATCATTAAATTGTAGTATTTTATTTTTTTCAATATCAAAATTATAATAATAAGAATCAATATTTATACTACCAGCCATTGATTCATAATTCATATTAATACTTACTATTTTAAAATTATTAAATGTGACTTTATAATTTGAACCTATAAATCCACTATAATTATTGTTATCATTACATTCTTTTTTACGCATAAGAATAGCCATATTAATAATATCACTTGGTCTTATATTTTTTTTTTCAATATCTAAATCCAAATAATTTAAATAATCAGTACTCATAGAATTGTTAAAAAAATTAATTTCATTTTTACTTAGAATATCCGGAAATTCATAATAATATTTTTCATTATTACATTTAACAGAATCAATTATAGAATTTATCTCTATTCGAGAATCTTTACCCGCTTGACTTAAACAAGAGTTTACATTAAACAATATGAATATTAGTGAATAAATTGTTAGTTTCATTGTTTTTACAAAAACTATTTTCATTCGTTTTTATTTATAATTAAAACTTTAAGTATTTCCTCAATATTTACTGGTTTTCTATTTATCTCAGAAATCTTTAATTTGGATTGATATTTTTTATAGTGATATCTCGTTCCGTTAGAAAATATTTCCCTAATACCAATAATTGAATCAAATAAGTTTCTTTTGTTCTTATATAAATACTCATTTTCGGAAGCTCTTTCGTTTATTGACCTATTTATAATATATACATTATGTTTATTATTTTCTTTGACATGTATTTTGCTAAAGAGATTTTCTCCTGAAATATTTTTCAAAATCCCATTTTTATCATATTCATAAGTGAAATTGTAATTAAAAAATTGATCATCAGTTTGATAATTTTTATTTTTTATTTTTGCTTTAATAATCTTAAATCTTTTATCTTCATTTTGATTCCTCCAATTCTTATTTAACGGATCTAATGATTCCGCATAATCTCCATACCCATCTTTTAGAAAAAAAGTCAAATCTAAAACTGATTTTTCAACAAGTATTTTTTGCTTTAAAAAAATATAATACTCTTTGTTTACTTGATAAATATCATTATTAACAATAATACTATTTTGATTATTAAAAGTAATTTTTATTTCATCTCCCACTGAACAATAAAATGTTATTGATTGATTGTTTTTCTTTTTCGACCAAAAAGAAAATTTTTCCGGTTTTTCACTTGAATTCGGATTTGATTTATATATAGTAACAGTATCATTTTTTTGAGGAAAAATGCCAATAAATTTGATGGATATTTTTCCTTCTCCTTTATTATAAATACTATCACCAATATTATTATATGAATAATTGCCCTCATCAATGTATATATCATTTACAAAAGCAATTACACAGCTAGAGTTGTTGTTTTCTAGTTTCGAACTACAATTGAATAACAATAGAAAAGTAATGCAAAGAATATTAATTATTTTTCTCATTTTTTCATGGGTGTTTCACTTGTTAATCTCGTTTTTGTTCTTTTACAAAATATACTTTTACCCGCACTAATTGTTCCTGAAATACCATAAGTTTGTTTCACTCCTTTGATTGCACTTCGAACTTTTGGGTACCAATTTTAAAAAAAAGAATTTAATACAATGTTTATCGCTACTTTTGAAAAAAAGATCATTAACTTGTGTAATCATAATATTTCTGCAAATCTATTTCTCCCTTTTTGTGGATTGAAATTTTCAAAATAAAATTTCATTATTATGAACCCATTGATTTTTTTTATTCCAAAATCCTCCACAATCCGTTTGCATTCTATAAACTATTTTTGAGTTTTTAACATCAATAATTATACAGTTATAATTCTCATGTAAAATGCTATCATTTTGCACATATACATAACCTTTGATAATATTATCTAAAACAAAATACTTTTTGTTTTTTGATATTTTTATTTTTGCCCCACTGTAATTATTTTCGTCAAAAGCTGAAACTAATTTTAATTTACCTTTGTGTAATATTCTTGGGTTTGAATACAAATTATAGTCTTTATTATATTTCAGGAAGACTAATTCATAATCACTACTTATTTTTTGAGAAAGAGCATATTTAGCTAAACTCTTTTTTTGTGAAAATAAAAAATTTGAAAGTAGTGAGCATATTATTAAAAGAAAAAGTTTTTTTATCATAATTTAGATTTTAAATCATTGTATCTTTTGGTTGCGCTTGTCATAGTATAAGAACCCTCACCTCTTAAAGGACCATAAATCTCTAATATTTCATCTTCATAAGTTGAAAAATTGGTACCCCATTCTGATGGTATTTTTGAAACCTTTGGATTTTTTTTAAAAAATGAATCTAAAGCCTCTCCAAAGCAATCATCAACTTGTCCTGGTCTATTAACATCATTATCTAAAACTAAAGCTTTTCCTAAGTTAGAACTAACAAAAGCAGATATTTTCAATGAATAGCCAGTTGGTTTTTTGTCTAATGAACTGTTTAATCGTTTAATAAAATCTTTAATTTGTATAATTTGATAATCACTATCTTTCATTAACCTTATAATTGGCTCAATAGGTTCACAATTAACTTTTGTCTTAAATTTATTTTTTTCAAAGCCTTCACGAATTTTATCTTTAAGTTCTTTACCTGATAAATCTTTATATTTAGCTTTATATTTATAATTAGTGCTTATTACAATTCCTTTTTTATCTTTTTTTTCCTTTTTTTCTTCTTCAACTTTCCAATTACAATTTTCTAAATACAGTATATACTTTTCCGGATAATTTTTTTTGAATTCCCAAAATTGAATTGGCAATTCACCGTAACCTTCGGGATTAATTGTTTTTTGCATAGCACCTGCTGTTAAAATTTCACTATCATAAGATTGTATAGAATCTAATTTACCTTCATTTTCTGACATTGCTATTAAAATTGATTTCTCATCTGTAGTTATACTATTATTTTTTATCAAATCATCCCACTTTGGAAAATCTTTTAAGGGTAATTCCCCCCAATAAACAGGTCCATAAATACTTCCATATCTAGTACATTCAACTGTTTCTTGATATTTTTCACCGCAATTACAATATTTAACCTCTAATCTTTCACCATCTTTATTTATAAATTCCTTATTTACCTCAAAGATTTTTAGTTCATAGGCTGCGTCAGCGTTTTCGGCTTTAAAATAGAGGAAAGCATTTTTATCCGTTCGCTTGTCAAATTTATCTATTAGAGCCTTTACATCTTCTTTGCTTTTGGGTTGAAGCGTAATTTCTTTTGCATAAGTATTGGGTGTGACAATTATATCTTTATAAATTTCAAACTCAATCTTTGTTTTTTCTTCTTCTCCAATTAAGAATTTTACAGGATTGTCATAAACTGTTTCCGCATTGGTCAGTTTGTTTTCATTGATTTCAATAGATAGTTTTCCTGTTGTTCCATTACAAGTTGCAACTACCCATACTTTTTCCTTAATCTTGGCTTTTGTGATTTTTTTGAACGAAATAGAATCTCTTACTTTTTTTTTGTAAGTTATTGTTACTTTTTCCTCACCTTTGGCCTTTTCAAAAGCTGTTTCTGGATCATAATCAATTAGGTCCTCTTTCTTTATTTTATGTTCTGTAACAAATCGGGCTTTTATCTTTTTTTTATTTTCTCCTTTTTTTGCAACAATAATTTCTTCAGTATTTTCATAAACAGGAGTTAATATTCTTTTTGCAAAATACACCGCAGTAACTTCTGAGATATTCTCTTCATTCATCACAGGGGTTTGAAATCTCGGTTTTCCAAATTCTACATTTGCCATATCTGTTTATTTATTACCTTTAATTTGAACTTTTTTATTTGAAATCAATTTCAAATTTTCTTTTATAGCTACTATTTCTACCTTTTCGGCTGTTTCCAAAAAAGTTTGACTTTCACTATTATAGTTGCCTTTTAATCTCACATATAAATTCTTTGCATTTTTATTAATTGCCATAAAATTTTTTTTTAGATGTTAAAACATATTCGATTTTTCTGCACTATTTACTTCTACCGTTTTTTTACTACTTTCTAAAAGCATATTTTCTTTAGTGCTAAAAATTGTAACTTCATCGGCATAATGTGTTGATTCTATTGAGCTTCTAATATGTGTTTTTTCTATGATTTCAGTTTTGTTATTTGCACTTTCGGTTATATCTCCAGCTGCATTTTGTGTAAGGTCGTGTCCCGCCGTTTGAATTATATCTTTACTTGCATCAACTTCAACATTCTCCCCTGCACTAACAGAAACATTTTTACCTGCCGTAATACTAACACTCTCCCCGGCATTGATAGTAAAATTCTTCGGCGCATTCACATCAATATTTCCCTGACCATCCATTTTCCAGATATTACCGCTCGGATCTTCAATCAAGATACTTCCCTCAGCATCGTTTAGAACTATTTTTGTCCCGGAACGGGTATGAATAGCCTTTACATTATTTTGACCGTCGGCATAACCGCTTGTAGCATTTCCATTATACTGTGTTCCCAAAACATAGGGATTCTGTGCATTGTCCCCTTCAAAGCCTACCAAAACCTCTTCATCGATTTCGGGAATAAAATAAAAGCCTTTTCCGCTTCCTGAGTGCGGCTGAATCATTCGTAGCCACTCACTGGAATTGTTTCCGCCTGCCCAGTTGAATTGTACTTTTACGCGTCCCAATCCTTCCGGGTCGTTGTTGTCTTTTACTTTCGCTGGCTGTGTTTCGGCTTTCACAAATACATGTACGTCTGTATAATGAGGGGCTGCAACATCTGCCGGAATGGCCTTGAAATTACAGGAATAGTTTCCATGGACCTGAGAAACATGTGTTACTTCTGTCACAATCAGTTCGTGTTCTACAGTCTGGTTTATGATACTAAAAACCTGTCCAAGTCCTAACGGAAAATAAGATATTCCGCTATAATAAACACTATTGGCGTCGCTGCCTGCAGTCTGCAGTCTGACCATTTCCTGGATTTCTTCGCTGCTTTGGGCATTGGTGGTGTAAGCTCCATGATTCAAATCGTTTTGGGCAACGGTTCCCTGGTTATGTCCCACTACAGCAGAAAAACTGTCTTTGCTTCCTGATGAAGTTCTGGCTGAGGCATTACGAATGTTGGATGCCCCATTGTAATCATACCCTCCCAAAGAAATTTTATGGGAAGCCATGTTGGTCTGGATTTTAAAACCATGAAGCGAAGACCCGTTGATGAGTTTTATTTTGCTGGTTTTGGTTTGTCCGAACTGCATCCGCATTCCATCAAAATAGAACCACTGCCCGTATCGGCTGGCCAATCGTTTCAAGAAATCAAAATTGGTCTCATTGTACTGGGCCAGGTATTTGAATTCCTGAAGGTAAGTCGATTTTATAGCATCCCTTTCATAGAATTCTCCCGGTCCTTCTGCTAAAATATCGAGCACGATATCATTCATGCCTCTTTGCTGATAGGTTCTTGACTTTTTCATATCGTCCAGCACAATAGTGTGGCTGATGCCTTTGACATGCAATCCTTCGGCACTGCCGTGAAGGTCTATTGATGAAAGCTCGGTAATGATTCCTTTGCTCATCAACCTTATTCCGGTAAGGCTTTTAAAGGTAAAGATAACTTCATCGCCAAGATAGGTTCGCAATGCCTTTGCCTGGTCTGCGGGGTTTATGATCGCCTTGCCTGTGTATTGCCATACAAAAGAAAAATGATGGTGATCGGCCATCTTTTGTGACAGTTCTAAATTATGATAAACGACGTTTTGGGTAAAACTCCCTATGCTGATATGTACCTGTTCTGAAAAATGTCCCATAAATTATTTGCTGATATTTTAAGTAAGAATTTATTTTCAAAAATAGAGTTTAAAATTAAATATGCAAATAAATTCTGATACTGTTTTTCAAATAAAGATGTTTCGATTTTTTATAGATAATTCTTAACATAAGTGCAAAAAAAAAAGTTGCCAGAACAAAAATCCTGACAACCTCTATTTACTTATACTTTTTATTACAACGATCGAATAATACCTTCTTCAAGCCCTCTCAACTCGGCTAAACCTCTTAATCTTCCAATTGCAGAATAACCGGGATTGTTTACTTTTCCTAGATCATCTAACATTTGATGTCCGTGATCAGGTCTAAAAGGAATGGAAAGATTATTGTTTTTTTGTATCAACAATAATTCTTTTACTACAGCATACATATCGACATTTCCGTCTAAATGATCTGCTTCGAAAAAATTACCTTCTTCGTCCCTGCGTACATTTCGCAAGTGAATAAAGTGTATTTTATCACCTAAAGCTTTTGCTATTTCCGGTAAATTATTTTTTTCTGAAGCTCCAAGAGAACCGGTACAAAAACAGATTCCGTTTGACTTATAAGGCGCCTTAGAAAGAATAAAATCATAATCTTCCATTGAATTTACAATACGAGGCAATCCTAAAATATCAAAAGGAGGATCATCCGGATGAATGGCTAATTTTACTCCAACTTCATCTGCAACCGGACAAATTTCATTTAAAAAATAACTTAGATTTTCTCTTAAAGCTGCTCTGTCAATATTTTTATACGGCTTTAGTTTTGCCTGCATATCGGCAACAGTCATCTTTTTTTCCCCAGGAATCCCGAACATTACAACATCTGATAATGCCTGTAATTGCTCTTCGTTTAGCGTATTAAAGCGTTCTTTTGCTTTAGCTGCAATACTTTCAGGAAAACTGCTTTCTGCATTCTCTCTTTTCAAGATATAAATATCAAAAATAGCAAGGTCCACCCAGTTAAAATACAAAGCTTCTGAACCGTCTGGCATTTTGTAATCCAACTGCGTTCTGGTCCAGTCGTTAACGGGCATGAAATTATACGTGATAATTTTGATTCCGCAAGCCGCTACGTTACGAATACTCTCTTTATATTTATCAATATATAGCTGGTAATCCCCGGTTTTTGTTTTGATGTCTTCGTGAACTGTTATACTTTCCACAACATCCCATGTCAGACCGTATGCTTCAACTTCTGCTTTTCTTTTATTGATTTCATCAATTGTCCACACATCTCCATGAGGAACATGGTGTAAAGCTGTTACAATTCCGGTAGAACCGGTTTGTTTTATATGCTGTAAACTTACGGGATCATTCGGACCGAACCATCTCCAGGTTTGTATCATTCTGTTCATACTTTCTTTCTTAAAAATTATACACCACTAAAAATTGTAAAACCACCATCTATAGTTACTTTTGAACCGGTAGCAAATTTTGAAGCATCACTTAGCAACCAAATTAAAGCTCCAATTAATTCGTCCGGATTTCCAAAACGTTTGTAAGGTGTATTTGCTATGATTAAATTGCCTCTCTCTGTTAGACTTCCGTCAGGATTAGTCAATAACGTACGGTTTTGCTCTGTTAAGAAAAACCCTGGAACGATAGAATTCATTCTGATTTTATCTCCATATCTTTTTGCCATTTCAACAGAAAACCATTTGGTGTAAGAATCAATAGCTGATTTAGCCAGACTGTATCCCAAAACTTTAGTTATAGCCTGTTCTGTTGCTACAGATGAAATATTAACGATGCTTCCAATACCCTCATTATTTTTGATCACTTCTCCAAAAACCTGAGTTGGCAAAAGTGTTCCGAATAAATTCAGGTTCATTACTTTTTGCAAAGCATCCATATTAAGTTTAAAAATATCCTGATCTGACTGAATTACAGCGTCCGGCATATTTCCGCCGGCAGCGTTTACCAAACCGTCAATTTTTCTGTATTTTGAAAGAACAAGGTCACGTGCTTTTACCAGATCACTTTCAATCGTTACATCTGCAATTAAAGCGATGGCTTGTCCACCGTTTTTAACGATTAATTCAGCTCTTTCATTGGCTACTTTTTCGTTTCTTCCCAAAACACCAACAATACCACCTGCTGCAGCTATACCGTTAACAAAGGCTTCACCTAGAACTCCGGTTGCACCAGTAACAATGATTACTTTTCCTTCTAATGTAAAATCTGTTTTCAATTTTTTTAGTTTTTTAGTTTCAATCCAGCAAAAATACAATTAATCCTCTTGCGCCGTGTGCGCCCAACACTAAAGATTGTTCAATATCTGCTGTTTTTGAAGGTCCTGCAATAAAAGTCCCGAAACCGTACTCCATATTACCAATTCTTTCATAAGCCTGATGCATCATTGGTAATATGTCAACTTTATTAACAACAATTGCTAAATATTGTGCAATAAAAGGAGCAACGCGCTGTCCTAATAAATCATCTGTAACCCAGAGTGCACTATTTTCGGCAACACCAAAATGAGCTTTCACAATCGCTAATTCAACATTCTGCAGGGTATGAGGATCATCATTTTTCCAATCCAGCGATGCTACTTCGGCTAGTTCGGGAATGGTTGTAATTATTCTTCTGTCAAGTGCATAATTCTGTCTGATAAAATCTAAAATTTCACTGTAATTAGTCACTTCAACACTATCTCCTCCAATGTTTTTTAAAACTGTTTTATAAGTTTCCAAAACATTCGGCATTTCTGATCCCAAAATGTCTAAATCAGGTAAATCAGTCACTAAATCAGGCTGATTTTGTTTTATTTTCTTTAATATCTCAGCTTTACTGCTCATTGTCTTTCGCTTTAGATTCACGTGAATTTTTCTTGTACCATTCTCTGAAAGACTCTTCAGGAACATCTGGCATTTCACGCTGATCATACCATTTGTTCATCTTATTGTTTACTGCCGCTGGAATATTCTTCATCATGAATCTTCCTGATTTGCCTGCAATATTGAATATCGTTGGATTTGCCAAAACAGTTGCCATAGTCTTCATCGCTATTGTTTTTGCAGTTGGTGTATGGCCTTCTTTAACCAATACCTGACGCCATTTGTACAATTGATCGTGAATGTCAATTTTCACAGGACACACATTCGTACAGGAACCACAAAGCGTACTCGCAAAAGGTAAATCCGCATTTTTGCTCATATCTAAATTTGGTGCCAAAATAGAACCAATTGGTCCGGCTACTGCATTATGATAACTGTGTCCTCCGCTTCGTCTGTAAACAGGACAGGTATTCATACAGGCACCACAGCGAATACATTTTAAGGAGTTTCTAAATTCTTCTCTTCCTAATTGTTTGCTTCTTCCGTTATCCACAATAACGATATGCATCTCCTGTCCTTCTCTTGGTTTTTTGAAATGGCTTGAAAAAGTAGTAATTGGCTGTCCGGTAGCACTTCTGGCCAATAATCTAAGAAAAACTCCCAGATGTTTACGTTGTGGAATCAGTTTTTCGAATCCCATACAGGCAATATGCACGTCTGCTAAATGTGCTCCCATATCTGCATTTCCTTCATTCGTACATACTACAAATTCCCCGGTTTCTGCTACAGCAAAATTAACCCCGGTCAATGCTACTTTTCGGGTCAAGAAAGTATTTCTTAAACTTTGACGAGCCGATTCGGTTAAATATTGAGGATTAAAATTTCCTTTTTCAGTACCCAGATGTTCGTGGAAAGTTTCACTTACATCTTCTTTTTTAAGGTGTATAGCAGGTAAAACGATATGACTTGGGGGTTCTTTACGAAGCTGAACAATGTATTCCCCTAAATCAGAATCGATAACTTCAATTCCTTTTTCTGCCAGATAATCGTTTAAATGGCATTCTTCAGTAAGCATTGATTTGGATTTTACCATTTGCTTTACATCATGTTTTGCCATTATCGAATGTACGATTTCATTATGCTCTTTTGCATCGGCTGCCCAATGCACCGTTATTCCGTTTTTTTGAGCATTTTCTTCAAATTCAATCAAATAATCATGAATATTTGAGAGTACATTATGCTTAATTTGTGAAGCCGTTTCCCTTAGCAGTTCCCAATCCGGAATCTGGTGTGCGGCCTTGTCACGTTTTTCACGAACAAACCAAAGTGTTTCATCATGCCAGTTTACACGCTCCACATCTTTGTTAAAACGTGTCGCTGCTTCGCTATGTGGTATTGTTTTTTCTGAAGACATTTTAAATGATTTTGGAAGAATTAAATTTAGTAATTGATATCAGTTATGAAGTAATTAGTTTCAAAAAAGACTATCGACTGATTATTTTAAATTCTAAATCTTAATTTCTGATGAGTTTAATATCTCAGCAATATGAATAGTCTTTATAGGGCTTTTTTGCCTTTTCAGAATCCCTTCCAAATGCATCAGGCAGGACATATCTCCTCCTGTAATATAATCTACATCATGTTTTTCATGATCTTTGATTCTGTCCTGCCCCATTTTTACAGAAACCGCTTCTTCTGTTACGCAAAAAGTACCGCCAAAACCACAGCATTCGTCTTTTCTGCTTAATGAAACCAAATCAAGACCTTTTATATTACGAAGTAATTGTTCCGGTTTAGAGAAATGAGGCGAGTTCAATTCTGTCATCTGCGAAAGCTTTAGTCCACGTTGTCCATGGCAGCTTTGGTGCATTCCTACTTTATGCGGAAAATTCCCTTCGATGTGATCGACCTTAAGTACATCAGTAATAAATTCTGTTAATTCAAAAACTTTTTTGCGTATTTCTGCTGCCAGTTCTTCCTGTTTTTCATCATGCAAATGATCTTTTACATGTAAAACACAGCTTCCTGAAGGACAAACTATATAATCAAATTCTGAAAAATTGGCTATAAAGTTAGCATCACAGCCCTTGGTTAAATGTGCATAACCACTGTTTGCCATGGGCTGCCCACAGCAGGTTTGTTTCATTGGAAAATGAACATCACAACCTAATTTTAATAATAATTCATAGGTTGCTATACCTACTTTTGGATAAAATTGGTCGACGTAGCATGGTATAAAAAGTCCAATTTTCATATTCTGGGTAATTATTTTTTATTTTTTCACGCAGATTTTATTCTCATTTTTGTCATCCTGACGAAGGAAGGATCTTCTCAAGAAACTCCGCAAAGAAAATCACCAATCTTTGTAGAGTTTCTTACGAAGATTCCTCGTGCCTCGGAATGACAAACTACGCTCAAGACAGAACTAAATCTGCGTGAAACAAGAATCTTTTTAAATCCTTTAATCTTTGGTGCTAATTTAGTGCTTATAAAACTTCAAATCAATTAAATCATTTTGTATAGGCTTAGGATTCCAGTTTTGATGAATCGCCAATGCTGCTCCCAAGGCACTTGCCTGAGCCATTGAAGCCGCATAAACTTCTACATCTGGGAAAGCTTCTGCTAGTAAATTCATGAAAATTGAATTTTTACTAAATCCACCATCCACGAAAATTTTCTTTACCGGGCTGTTATGAATTACTAAATTAGTTGAAAAAACTTGTTGTTCAACAAGATCCAGCATTAATTGATGATATGCGATTTCGTATGTTTTGAAAACAGAAAGGTCTCTCTTTTGAAATGGGCATTCTTTCAGAATATCAAAATCATATTTTTTAGGATAAACGATTTGAAAATTTACCGCTCTTAAATTCGATACAATTTTTTTATCAAAATAGACATTTTTAAAAGTATCAAACGGTACTTTAAAATGTTCCGCCAGTCTTTTTGCCTGAACTTCATGTTCGTTACCAGAAAACAAACGTGCTGCTTTTACTGGTTTTTCAGTGTATTGCATGTAACACAAACAATCATTTTCAAGTTCTTCAAACGTTAATGGCTTATTGTTAAAAGGATTCAGGGAAATACTCCAGGTTCCGGTTGACAATAAAACGAAAGGTTCTGTGAAGTTTATCGTGTACGGAATAATGGCTGATGAACTATCATGCAAACCAATTCCGACAGCCAGATCATTTTCTTTTTTTATCACATCTTTTCCTGGATGTATTGGTGGGAGTTTATCTTTAATACCTTCATTTTTCATCCATTTGTGATATTTCATCTTTTTGAAATTCCAAAGATTTGTATGACATCCAATGCTGGTAATATCGGTATAAGCTTCACCAGTTAAAAGAAAACTTAAATATTGCGGTAGATGCAGGCAATATTTTACTTTCTCAAATAATTCCGGATTTTCTTCTTTTAATCTGTAAATCTGCATTCCTGAATTCAGACTTCCTAAAACAGGAGAAGCTGTTTTTACTGCAAAAACTTCTTCTCCTTTGTATTTTTTGTAAAAACCGTTTTTCAGTTCTTCCGGATAATCTTTCAAATAATTGTATAAAGGCGTCAAAGAGTTGCCATCTTCATCAATATAAACAAAACTAGCTCCGTAAGTACTGAAATTTATAGCTTTCAGAACATAGCTATTCAGTTCTTTTATTTCTGATAATCGTTCGAGAATCCAGTTTTTTAATACTTCAATATCTTCGCAGGGAAAACCGTCTTCATCAACCGTTTCGTCCAGATTTACTGATTTTTCCCAAACGATTTTATAATTTTCATCAAATAAAAATACTTTTTTGTTGGTTTTACCAATATCAAAAATTGCAACTACGTTCATTTCTTTAATTGTAAATTGTGAATTATAAATTATAAATTTTGAATTACAGAATTATGAGTTTAGTAAAATCTTTTTAGCTTACAACTCATAATTCATAACTTATAATTACAATCCTGTGGCCATCGTTTTTAATCCTCTTTCGCCAATTAGATTTCCTCTAACATCAAGGCTTCGGTATAATTCAACCGGGTTTAACGCTGCGCCTGAACGTAAACGAGCTTCAGCAACCAAAGCGCGAACATCGGTACGGAAAGCATTTTGAAGAATTTCCTGTGCTTTTACCACATCATTTTCTTCCTGCGCAATTTCTAACGCTTTTCTGTCAACTGAAAGTGCCTGAGCATAAGCAATCATAATCGCTTCAACAGATTGCAATAGATCTTCCAAAGGATCTTTTACGTTGTGTGAGGCATCAATCATCCATCCTAAATCTTTGGCGTGATTCATTCCTCGGGCATCCATTCCTTCAACCAATTCATTGAAAATCAAGAATAACTGGTATGGTTTTAAAGCTCCTGCAGTTAAATCGTCATCCCCGTATTTTGAATCATTAAAGTGGAAACCTCCTAATTTATTATCCATCAATAAAATAGAAACAATCTGCTCAATATTTGCGTTTGGTAAATGGTGGCCTAAATCAACAAGCGTTTTTGCTTTGTCTCCTAATTTCTGAACGTATGAATAAGACTGTCCCCAATCTGCAACTGTTGTAGAGTAAAAGTTTGGTTCAGCACATTTGTATTCTAAAAACAATTTCCAGTCTGAAGGTAATGCATCGTAGATTTCTTCTAAACTTTCCAGTGTATTTTGGTATGCTTTACGAAAGTTCAATTGTCCCGGGAAGTTAGAACCATCCGCTAACCAAACAGTCAATGAGTCAGATCCTAATTCAATTCCGTGTTTAATAACTTCAATATTGTGAGCAATCGCCTGTTTACGAACTGCTTTGTTTACGTTTTGTAAAGAACCGTATTTATAAGTATGTTCTGCATTTGCCTGATCCTGGAAAGTATTTGAGTTCATGGCATCAAATTTCAATCCGTGTTGTCCGGCAAGCGTTTTGATTGCATTATAGTCCGTTGGAATGTCCCATGGAATATGCAAAGAAATAGCACCCGAAGCATTATTTAATTTATGAAGTAAACCTACATCTTCGATTTTTTCTTCTAATGAACGAGGTTCCCCACCACCTGCAAAACGTCCAAATCTTGTTCCCCCTGTTCCTAAAGCCCAAGATGGGATTGCAATTTGAAAATCGATTAATTTTTGAATAATAGCTTCACTTTCTGCAATTTCAGAAGCTGTAAAAATTAATTTATTCTGATGTTTTTTTAATAAATCATCATTATGAGAAGTGATAGTGTTTGATTGAATTAACATACTTATTTATTTTTAAATAGGGTTTACAATATAAGGCTATTTCTATAAACCAAACCCTTGTTATACGTTACTTTTTTGTGTTTTTTTGTTGTTCTTACCGTGTTTAGGAAATTTATTTATAAAATACAATTGTCATAAAAAATCTAACGTCCGACAGAATCGAACGTTAGAAAACAAAAACCACTTTGTTAAATAAACTTAAAAAAAACTAAACAACTTATCGGTAAAAGCCCATTGTTACTCCGCCGTCTACATTCAGGGCATTTCCTGTTGATTTATTCAACAGACCTCCTACGAATGCGAAACATGCGTTTGCAATATCATCAGGCAATATAATTTCATTTAATAAGGTACGTTTCGCATAATAAGCAGGCAATTCTTCAACGGTAATTCCGTAAGCTTTTGCACGCCCTTCAGCCCATCCGCCAGACCAGATATTTGAATCTGAAATTACAGCATCAGGATTAACTGTATTTACACGAATTTTGTCAGCACCTAGTTCTGCAGCCATCAAACGTGTTAAATGTGCCTGAGCTGCTTTTGCAGAACCGTAACCAGGATTGTTTGGACCTGCTACTACTGCATTTTTAGAAACAATGTTTACGATGTCTCCACCAAAACCTTGTTTACGCATTACTTCGATTCCGGCTTTAGAAACAATAAATTGTCCTTTAACCAAAATGTCGTATAATCTGTCCCACTCTTCAAGAGTATGTTCTGCGATTGATTTTGAAATACTGATACCAGCGTTGTTGATGATAATATCAGCACCACCAAATGCAAGACAAGCAGCATCCAAAGCTTTTTCTGTACTTACTTCGTCAGTAACATTTAATAAAGTACTTGAAACAGCATCTTTACCAAATGTTTTGATAAACTCTGCTTTTGCACCTTCTAAACGCTCTTCGTTGATATCGTTGATTACTACACAAGCTCCTTCTTCAGCAAATCTTTTAGCGATAGCTTTACCAATTCCTCCTGCAGATCCCGTAACTAAAGCTACTCTTCCTGAAAGTGCTTTTGGTTTTGGCATGCGCTGTAATTTTGCTTCTTCTAACAACCAGTACTCAATATCAAAAGCTTCCTGATGTGGCAATGAAGTATATTCTGAAACTGCTTCTGCACCTTTCATTACATTTACTGCATTCACATAATATTCAGATGCTAAACGTGCCATCGTTTTATCTTTAGCAAACGTAAACATACCTACACCCGGATATAAAATTACAACTGGATTTGGATCACGCATTGCAGGCGAATTAGACTTTTTACAAGCATTGTAATAATCTTTGTACATTGCTCTATAAGCTTCAAACGCAGGAGTCAATTTTGTTTTTACTGCAGCTACATCAGATAAATCTTCGTTTGGATCTAATTCTAAAACCAAAGGACTGATTTTCGTACGTAAGAAGTGATCCGGGCAAGAAGTTCCAAGAGGAGCTAATTTTGACAAATCATTAGAGTTAATGAATTCCAAAACTCTGGCATCATCAGTATAATGACCAATCATCTGACGCTCTGAAGAACAGAAACCTCTTAAAATCGGAGCAACTTTTGCTGCTTTTAATTTACGGTCAGCCTCTGGAAGACTGTCAATTTTTTTACCTCCGAAAACCGGACGTTTTTTTCCGTAATTGCTTTCTAAATATTCAGCACACTTTTCAATTACTTCAAGCGTGTTAATATAACTTTCGTAAGCAGTATCTCCCCAGGTAAACAAACCATGAGAACCTAACATGATACCACGTAATTTTTTTCCTTTTTTCTCAGCTTCTTCCAGACAGCTTCTTAACTGAAGCCCTAAATCGAAGCCCGGACGCTGCCATCCTACCCAACCGATTTCTCCGTCGAATAATTCTTCAGTGATTTTTGCTCCGTCTTTTGCTGCAGCAATAGCAATAGCAGCATCAGGATGCAAATGATCAATATGTTTGAACGGTAAGAAACCGTGTAAAGGTGTATCAATAGAAGGTGCTTTTGAAGCTAAGTCAAAAATACAGTGATTGAATAGCTCCACCATCTCATCTTCAAATTCAATTCCTCTGTATACATTTTCAAGATTGCGTAATCTGTCTAAATATAAAGCAGCACAACCTGATTTTGTCAACGTTCCGATATCTCCACCAGAACCTTTAATCCACATTACCTCTGAGCTTGCGCCTGTCAATGGGTCTTTATCTGTAATTTTAACTGAAGTGTTTCCTCCTCCATAATTAGTAAGTCTTAAATCTGCTCCTAATAAATTAGAGCGATAGATAAAAAGAGCTACTTCATCTCCTGCTAGTGCTGCAGCTTTAGCATCATCCCAAAGATAGCTTACATGCTGAAAAGTCATATTGTTTGTGTTTATATTTGACATTTTAATATATTAATTGATTATTATAAAGAGTTCCCGATTCCGACTACAACAATAGATAACATGATGAGTCCGATGCCCAACATAAAGGTGTTGAACGTTTTTTTAGTTACACCGGTCCATTCTTTCAGATAGAATCCCCAGAAGTTAGCGGTAAGTATGATAGTTGACATATGTAAAATCCATGAGCTGGCTCCATTTCCTAATTTACTTTCTCCCATTCCATAGAAGAAAAACTGAAGAAACCACATGGTACCTGCAATCGCAGAAAAAAGTATATTTTTTGAAATAGGTGTTTTAGTATCTGTGTAATTACTAAAAGTTTTATTTTTAAAATTAAGATAGATACACCATATAAAGTTTGTTGTTAGTCCGCCCCAAAGTATAACAATGTAACTCACATTATTTTGAAACAGGAATTCTCCCTGATTTGGATGCATTACTTTCCATGCTTCATTAGCCACATCAGCCATTGGTTTTGCTGCTTCAATTCCGAAATTAAAGAAAGAGCTTAAAATACCGGATACAATAGCAATGATTAAACCTTTTACTAAACTAAAATCCTTGTCTTTATCTTCGTGACCTGTTGCAAAATCTTTCTCTTTTAACATTCCTGCTTTTCCTAAAATGGCAATCCCAATGATACATATAAGTACACCAGCCAAAACCATTTGTCCACCTGAGTTAGCAAACATATCACTAATTGACTCTTTGCCTTCTACTGCATTGAAATTATAATATATTGGCGGAATCAAAGCACCAAAAGCAGAACAAAATCCTAAAGTGATTGAATTTCCTAATGACATCCCTAAATAGCGAACACCCAATCCGTAAGTCAATCCTCCAATTCCCCAAATCAGTCCCATTGTGTACGCTAACGCCTTAACTGATGGAGCAGCTGTAGTTATAATTTCAGTAAAATTCGGAATAGTCAAATAAGCAGCTATTGGCGGTACAATTAGCCATGAGAAAAAACCTCCTATTAACCAGTAACTTTCCCAGGCCCAGTCTTTAACTTTTTTAAAAGGCATATAAAAACTGCCTGAAGAAAATCCCCCAATGGAGTGAAAAATAATTCCGAGTAATGATTCCATTTAATTCTTTGTGGTTTAGTTGATAGTTATTGGTTCGGTAAAATAAGAGAATGTAAAAAAGAAAACTATCCTGTACTGTCCTTTCTCTAATTTATATTTATATTAAATCATAAATTATTGCGATAAGATTGGCTTTATTGCATTTTTTAAATTTAAAATTCATATTTTAGCGAACGCATGAATATTTAATATCTTTTAGTGCTTTTTAAAGAAAATTATTACATATTATGCAATTTATAATCCGGACTCTGACATAAAAGAGAAACTTTACTACACCAACCATGATTAAGCTAATTAAAATAGATGAAGATTCAAGAGTACCTAAGTATAAGCAAATTGTAGATTCTATACTGCAAAATATTGCTAATGGTAACCTGAAAATAAATCAAAAGATTCCGTCCATAAATAACTTCAGTGAAGAGTTTTATATGTCCAGGGATACCGTTGAGAAAGCTTATAATATTTTAAAAGAAAGGAAAATTATTTCTTCAATACGAGGAAAAGGATACTATATTACCAGAACAAAATTGGAATCTAAAGTCAATATTTTGTTTTTATTTAATAAACTGAGTGCTTATAAAATGAAAACCTACAGCTCTTTTATTAATACATTAGGAGCTAATGCGCATGTCGATTTGCATATCTACCATTGCGATGAAACTTTATTTTTAAATCTGCTCGATAAATTCGAAGGTGCATACGATTATTATGTTATTACAACACACTTTAAAACAGATGAACTAAAACATTTGAGTTTTACTGATGAAGTTGCAAAAGCAATCCAGAGAATACCACAGGATAAGCTTGTTATTATGGATAACATCAAAATTGGATTAGGAAGTGAAGTGATCAAAATCTATCAGGATTTTGAAAATGATATATATAATGCTCTAAAAGAAGGACTTACCAAAATCACCAAATATAAAAGACTAATTTTGGTCTATCCTGAGAAAGCTGTATATCCTTATCCAAGAAGAATTTTACATGGTTTTAGAAAATTTTGTGTTGAACATGAGATTAATTTTGAAATTCTAAGTGAAGTATACGACGATATGATCCTTAAAAAAGGAGATTTATTTATTACTATAGAAGAATCTGATCTTGTTAATTTAGTAAAGCAAATCAGGGATGAGGAATATGTATTAGGAAGCGATATAGGTGTTATATCCTACAATGATACTCCTTTAAAAGATTTACTAGGAATCACTGTCATGTCTACTGATTTTAATAAAATGGGGGAAATTGCTGCCAGAATGATTTTAAACAAAGAAAAAGGAGAAATTAAAGTGCCATTTAATTTTATTGACAGACATTCTATATGACTCTAAAATTTGGCTCTAAATATTAATTTTTTAAATCTTGTTTTTTTATTTAGAATAAATATAAATAATATTTATCTTTGCTCCGCTTTGAATCAATACCGCCTGGATAATAAAATAATCCGTACAGGAGCTACATTATAGATGAATATTAATACCAGTTTCGAATCCGATAAATTTAAATCTTTTAAAAAGGGAGAAGAAGCTGCGTTTAAATATTTCTATGATAAATACTTTCGTAGAATTACCTCTTTTAGTGTTCAGTTTATTTACGATCAGGATGAGGCAGAAAATCTTGCTCAGGAAGCTTTTATTAATTTATGGCAGAAAAGAAAGGAAATTGATTCTATAAACGGAATTCAGTCTTTTTTATATACCTATGCCAAATCGAAATGTCTGAACTTTATTCGTCATAATAAAGTTAAGGACAAATTCAAAAACGATTTATTAAATCATAAAGAAAGAGAACTGGACATTGAAGTCTTAAATTCGATTCAGTTTGATACTTTAGAATTAACTGAATTAGAACGGATAATTAATGAATCAATAAACGATTTACCTCCCAAAACCCGTGAAGTTTTTATCAAAAAACGTTTTGAGAATAAAAAAAACGCAGAAATCGCAGAAGAAATGAATGTGACTATAAAAGCTGTAGAAGCCCATATGACAAAGGCTTTGAAAATTTTGAAGACCAAATTATCTGATTATTTATTTATGATTTTTATTCTTATTTGTAATAATTAAAAATTAAACATAGGGTTTTTTATTTCTGAAGTGTACTTATCATAATAAGAAGTTTAAAATTCAAATTATGCCATCAGAAATAATTTATAAGTACTTATCTAATGAAGCCTCAGAACAGGAAATTCAAACTCTTTTTGAATGGATTGATGCTTCTGAAGAAAACAAAAAGCAGTTTATCACAATAAAGAAAACCTGGGCTCTTACTGCCCTTTCTGAAAATATTTCAGATGATACTGTTCCAGTAATTAAAATTAAACCAAAAAATAAGGCTGCTAAATATTTACAATATGCTGCAGCATTTTTAGTGCTGCTTGGTTTAGGCAAAATTGCTTTTAATTTTAGCCAAAAAACAAAAAATTCAAAAGAAATTGTTCTTGAATTAGGCAATGGCCAGACAGAATATATCACAAAAAAAAATCAGACCAATTTAGTAAATGATAAAGGCGAACTGATTGCCAGAAAACTTCCGGGTCAAATTGTATATTTCGGAAAAGCTAAAGATAATGATATTGTATACAATTCACTAAAAGTTCCTTATGGTAAAACATTTAAATTGATACTTTCAGACGGAACTACTGTAAGTTTGAATTCCGGAACCACTTTACGCTATCCTGAACAGTTTGGTATTAACGGGAAAAGAACTGTTTATCTAACAGGAGAAGCATTTTTTGAAGTAGCGAAAGACAAAGAGCATCCTTTTATAGTAAATGCCAATCAGGCAGCTATTGAAGTTCTGGGTACGAAATTTAATGTAAGTGCTTATCCTGAGAATCCGTCTGTAAATAGTGTTTTAGTTGAAGGAAGTATTCAGATGTATGAAACTGAAAATGCATCAAATGCTGTTTTACTGAAACCAAATCAGATGGCTACTTGGCAAAACAATTCGAGAAAAATTACCACAAAATCTGTTGATCCAACTTTTTACTCAGCCTGGACAAAGGGTGAACTTACATTTAATGATACTCCATTTTCGACCATCACTAAAATAATTCAGCGGACTTATGATGTTGAGATTATTAATAAAAATTCAGATTTAGCCAAACAGCATTTTACAGGAACTATCAAAATCAGGGAATCTAGTGTCGAAAATATTTTAGAACTCTTAAAACGTGATACCCCGTTTGACTATATTATCGAAGAAAATAAAATTACCATCACCAATATCCAATAAGCCAGCTGAACATGATATTTACGACTTTCTCTCAAAGGAAAATTCTATTTTTCTTTGCTCTCCTTTTATTCAGTTATCAGGGTTTTTCACAAAACAAATCAATTACCTTACATGCTAATAATGAACCTATAGGTTTGATTATCAAATCAATTGAAGAGCAAACCGATTTTAGGATTATCTACAATGCTAAAAAAATAGATACGGATCAAAAAGCCAGTATAAATGTCAATAATGCGTCTTTGGAAAGCGTTTTAACGAAATTATTTAAAGACAGAAATATTTCATTTTATATTCAGAAAAAACAGATTTTGTTAACATCTACAGTATCAGAAACACCGAAATCTAATGTTAAGGAAACCGAAAGATTTATAAGCGGAATCGTATTTGATTCCAAAACAAAATTACCGCTTCCCGGCGCTACTATCCGAATTAAAGGAACAGGAATGGGTGCTGTAACAGATTTTAATGGAAAATTTGTGTATGAGCTGAAAGGAAATGATATTTCTAATCTGGTACTTGAGGTGGGGTTTTTAGGAATGGAAACCCAATCGGAAAAGGCAGAAAACAAAAAACAGTTTTCATTTTATCTTCAGGAAACGACAGATGAATTAAATCCTGTTGTGATAACCTCTTCTTACGGAACACAGAAATTAAAGGAAGAAGTTGTGGGAAGCATTTCGACTTTACAGGCAAAAGATATTGCGGTTGAACAAGCTACCGAAACTATCGACAAAATGATTACTGGGCAAATAGCCGGTGTTTTAGTTGAAAACACAACCGGAGTTGGCGGACCTGTAAAAATAAACATTCGCGGACAAGGTACTTTATCTTCTTTGACAGGTGCTATTACCGGAACTTCATCACAACCTTTAATAATTGTTGACGGTGTTGTTATGAGCGAAGAATATGCTATTGATAGCAGTTTTTTTGACGGATCAGGAGATTCTGCAGAAAATTTAGCGAATCCTTTAATGAAAATTGCTCCTGAAAATATTGAAACTATTTCAGTTTTAAAGGATGCTGCGGCAGTGGGTATTTATGGCGCCGATGGAGCAAACGGGGTTATTTTGATCACAACAAAAAAAGGAAAAAAGGGAAAAACACAATTTGGATTTTCAAACCAACTTGGAATTTCTTCTGCTATAAACCGAATTAAATATTTAAGTGGAGAGCAATATACCGAGCTTAGAAATGAGTTTGAGAAAAATACAAGGTCTGAAGGTTATACTCCTATAGCCTATAATGGTGTAAACACTGATTGGTTTGAATTATTAAACCGTACCGGGGTTTACAATAAATATAATTTTAATGTCTCCGGATCGACTTCAAAATTTTCATATCGCACCAATATAAGTTATTTAAAAATTGACGAACCCCAAATGGGAAACAGCACTGAGCAATTAAACGCCGGAATTAATTTAGGCTTTAATTCAGGCAAATGGAATGTAAATCTGATGCTTAATCCAAGTTATGTACAAAAAGATGCCCCAAATATATTTTATGGTTTTGCTTATTTGCCAACCAATGCACCATACAATGAAGATGGTTCTTTTGCTGGTTTAGGCGTTAGCGGTCAGACAAGAGGAAATCCTTTGGCAGCTATTGCTCAAAATACAAATATAACAAACACTTATGGAATTTTAGGAAGTTTAAATTTATCATATGAGCTTAATAAATCGGTAAAATTAGCTTCTCTCTTTGGTATGGATTATACTGATAAGGAACAAGATCGTTATTTTTCCGGAGAAAATGAAAGCGGACAGTTTAATGGATCATTTAATCTTAATGGTACTCTTTATCCTGCTTGGGGACGTCGTCTTATAAATCAAAGGAATTCGACTAAATGGAACTGGCAGGGACAGCTTTTGTTTAATAAGCAATTAGGCAAAAATCATAATGTTGATGGTGTTGCTGGTTTTGAGCTTTCTGAGGACAAAGGAAATTTTGATTATAAATCAGGAGTAGGATTTGTAAATCCAAATCAGATTAACAATGTCACTGATGCTATTAGGGATGATAATCCGGCAACCCCATTAGTAGATGAATCAACCAATGGTCAGACATACAGAAACGAGATTAGCTACAGTTCCAGAGTTTCATTACTATCTCAAATAAACTATAACTATAAAAAACGCTACTACGTTTTAGGAAATTTTCGCCGAGATCAAAGTTCTGTATTTGGTGATGATACTGATGTTGCTTACAATGGTGGAGCTGGTATCAGCTGGATTACCAGCAACGAAGATTTCCTAAATACAAATACGTGGATTGACTTCCTGAAATTTAAAGCCAGCTATGGTACTACCGGAAACTCAAGAATTGGTTCTTACCGTTCCAAAGGTTTGTATAATATTAGTCAAAACGGTTATAATGGTGCTATTGGAGCCACAACCGGAGAAGCACCAAACGGTGAATTGAGCTGGGAAAAAAATACAAAATTTAATGCCGGATTTGATTTTAATGTTTTCAACCGAATAGAATTGACAGTAGAATATTATTATGATAACAAAAGTGATCTGATTACCACGAGAGATATTCCAACAGAAACAGGTTACAATTCTCTCCAATTGAATGCTTCAAGTATGTATAATAAGGGTTTTGAACTTACTACAAGAATAAAATGGATAAAAAACGATGCCTTTAAGTGGACAACAGCTTTTAATATTTCTACTATACAAAGCAAAGTTACAGATTTAAAAGGTTTAGGAAGCGACTATTCTCAGGCAAATCTGGCTCTTGCTCAAAAAATAGGCTACAGCACTACTACAATCTGGGGTGTAAAGTGGGTTGGGGTTGATCCCGCTACTGGACGAAATTTAGTAGAGAAAAACGGTAAAATATACGATACTAAAACTTATAATGACCTGTATACCATTGCAGACTGGGAACCCATTGGCGATAAACAGGCAGATGCTTACGGAGGTTTTTACAATAATCTGACTTTCTATAATAATCTGACTTTATCAATTAGAGGGGATTTTCAGATTGGGGGAGAATTTTTAGCCTCAAATCTGCTTATCGATCAATACAATAATACATCAAACAGAAATTTATCTGTAAATGCTTATGACTATTGGAGAGCTCCAGGAGATAACGCTTCGCAGCCAGCAGCCACCAGTGCTCCGATTTTGCCAAACTTAACCAAATATCTTTATGACGCTACTTATGTCAGAATCAGTAACATCAATTTGACTTATAATATTCCTTTGAAAAATACTTTTTTAAGTTCACTTTCTGTATTTACCGATGCCTCTAATGTGGCATACTGGTACAAAGAAAAAAGTCCAAAAGGGATGAATGGAGTAAGAGAATATAGTTACATCTATCCGCAAGCCAGAACCATCTCACTAGGAGTTAATGCTAAATTTTAAAAAATGAAATATTCAAAATACATCACATTATTTTTTCTGATTTTTTCATTACAAAGCTGTAGTGACTTTTTAGAACAGGAACCGGGAACACAAACTTCTATAGATGAGCTTTTGCAAAATAAAAAAGGAGTTTTAACTGCATTGACTGGTTTATATACAGAACTTGAAGCTAATGTGAGAGAAGAACGTTTTGCTGTTTATGCCGATCTACAAGGTGGTAATTTAAAATTCACTCCCCTGGCAACAGGTTCAAATCGAGGACAAATTGACCCTGCTACAAATACAAAAAAAGTATATTCTTTCGAAGACGATGCATTGGCCAGTGATTATAGGTCTTTTTATGATGGTAGTTATGATATTATCAATCAGGCAAATCTAATTTTAGAATTTACTCCTGCGCTAACAGACGCTACAGAAACAGAAAAAAATCAGATTATGGCTGAGGTACTGACCATACGGGCATATATGCATTTTCTTTTGTCACTCGTTTACAGTCAGGATTACGGCTACACAACAGACGCTTCACATGACGGAATTGTCTATGCTACCCAATCTATAAAAGAGGGACTCTGGTATCCTGCACGTGAGACAGCTGCGACAACGTATGATTTAATTGTAAAAGATTTAAAAACTGCAATTTCGAATTATTCAGAGCAATCACTTCTGGCAGGTCCTTCGTATTCTTTTTTTAGTCGTAATAGTGCAAAAGCATTACTGGCAAGAGTATATCTTCACAAAAAAGACTGGATTAATGCTTATGAAACTGCAAATGATGTTATTGCCAATTCAGGCGTTATATTAACAGCTAAAGAAAATCTAATTACAGAATGGGAAAAAACAGATCTTCCTGTGTCTGAAATTTTATTGGAATTCTCAGTAAAAAAAGATTCAGAAGGAATAGTTGGAGGATCAATGTCGAAAAATTTTGGATATACATCGGCTACTAGTTTTGAAAAATATGTCGCTTCGAATGACTTGATCAATTTATATGAGCCCAATGATTTAAGAAAACAATTATTTCTGGAAAAACCACTTTTGACCTTAGTAAACGGAAAACTGATTGAGGTAAATTACAACTTTACAAAAAAGTTTCAGGATAATCCGGGTTATGTTGCTTTCAGATTGAGTGAAATGTATTTAATCCGTGCCGAAGCTGCTTTAGAAACCAACAGATCTGATCTTGCAATGACAGATCTCAACATAATTCGAGCCCGTGCTAATGCAATATTAGCAACAAATACTACGAATATTAAAGAAGATATTCTTTTGGAAAGAAGAAAAGAGTTTTGTTTTGAAGGTCATTTGTTTTTTGATCTAATGCGAAACCACAAAAATATTTCCAGAAATGACGGTTGTATTTCTACCAATTGCAGTATCAACTATCCATCTTTAAAATTTGTATTACCAATACCGACCTTTAATACTAATCTTAATCCAAATCTGAAACAAAATGAATCTTATTAAGGCACTTGCTTTCCTAATGATAGCTTCACTTACTACTTCCTGTTCAAAAGATGATTATAAAATGGGTTCTGAAATAGATCCATATGTAAGATTTCATTTTCTGGTAAAAAGCGACAATACTCCATTGGTTTATCCTGCTGTAAATGGCAGTTTAGTACCACAATCCAGTTATGTAAACAACGCAATCAAAACTTTAAAAGTGCCGGTTGCCCTGACAGCAAGTTCTTTAAAAGATCCTGTGACAGTTAATTTTAGCACTACTTCGTCAACAGGGAATACTGATAGTTTTAAAATTAATCCCGTTAACGAATTGGTATTTCAGGGAGCAAAACTTACTGATACTATTTTTATTTCTTTTGATAAAAGATGGCAGGACAAACAGACTATAACCCTGAAACTTGAAAATGCTTCGAATCCTCTGGTTCACATTGGAAATCTAAATACTGAAGCTATAAATGATATTTTCACCATCACTTTAGGAGAAATTGCAACCACTTATACTTTTCCTGAAAATCAATTTATAGTGAAAGGAGAAGCCGGTGAAAAGATTGATTTTAAAATCAATTTCCCCAATGAATTTATTCCTTCAGAAATTGAAAATCTTTCGTTTTTCAAGTTTTCAAATGGTTTTGATTATTCTTTGACACATGATGAAATCGGAGATAACAGAAATTCTATTAATTACCATCTAACACTTCTAGAAGACATACAAAATGATGATGTTCGCTATGAATCTAAAATTACATTAGTAAACATCCCTAATTATAAGGCGACCGGTAATACTACATTGCGAATTGTAAAACCTACCAAGTCACCTCGGGATATCTACGCAAATCCAGCTTCAAAATTCTATGATCTTTCTAATGCTTTTTACTTAACCTACGGTGAGCACTGGTTTGACAAAAGCGGTACTTGTGCATGGCAGACCTTTAATGCGTTCACATTTCCGGTAGTAGTTACAAAAGATAGTGAAAATGCCATATTGTATAGTGACAAAGGAACGACAAGCCCTAATGATGATGTATATCATGATGCCTTTAAAATAGGTTTTAATGTAGTTACCGGAACTAATACAGTAAATTCTTTTGGTTTAAAAAGATGGTTTTCCAATGAAAATAATTCAGCTGCAATCTCTCCTGGATTCAATATTACTTCTGCTTTAGAGTTTTTCCCCGAAAACGGAAATAGTAAAACTCAAGGAAGTGTACTTGTGATACCACAAGATATAACAGTTGGTGTAAACGAAGACAATACTCATTCCATTGCTATTGAAGGAGAAGGAACTTACAAGGAAATCAGTAATGGTTTATTTGAAATTTCTTTTGAATTAAAACTAACAAACGATAAACTTTTTGGAGGAACCGTTTCCACACAATACAGAATATACAATAACAGAGTTTATCCAAAGCCGGCTGCCTTAAATATTGATTGTCCAAAAGAAGTCACACTATAATTTATGAAATTAAAAAAATTAATAATACCAGTTTTATTGTTATTAAGTTTAACCGCTTATAAAACAATTGAAGAACCTGAATACACCGATATTCAGGAATTACGAAAGGCATATTCCAGCGGAGATCATTCAAAATGGCCTGCAGCAGAATTACACGAAAGTATCGACAAATCTAAATTTCAGGATATTGGCGTGCTTCCGGCTGTTCCTTATCCTTCTTACAATCCGTATTCTAAGGAGAAAGAAAGTCTGGGCAAAATATTGTTTTTCGATCCGAGATTATCTGTAAGCGGACAAATTGCCTGTGCTTCCTGCCACAATCCGGAATTGGGATGGACAGACAATTTAACCCGTTCTTTTGGGCACGACCGCCAGAACGGAAAACGAAATTCGATGACCATTTTAAATTCGGCTTATGCTACTTCCCTATTTTGGGACGGGCGTGCGAAAAGTTTAGAAGATCAGGCGCAGTTTCCTGTGAGTGATCCATTAGAAATGAACGAAAAACTTACCATTGCAGTCAATAAAATTGCAAAGATTAAAGGTTACAACCCGTTATTTTCAGCTGCTTTTGGAGACAAAAAAGTGACCCTTGAACGAATTCAGTATGCCATAGCAACATTCGAAAGATCCATTAACAGCCCAAAAAGCAAATTTGACCATTTCGTTAGCGGAAAGTCAGACGCTTACACAGATCAGCAGGTAAAAGGACTGCATTTGTTCAGAACTAAAGCACAATGTATCAATTGCCACAATACACCTTATTTCAGTGACAACCAGTTTCATAACGACGGACAGGTTTTATTCGGAACAAAAAATGAAGATTTCGGGCGTTACAATGTGACTAAAGATGTGAAGGATATTGGCAAATTCAGGACACCTACACTTCGTGAAGTTGTCAACACCAAACCATGGATGCACCACGGGCATTTTCCTACTTTGCTGGATGTAGTTGAATTTTACAATTTAGGAAATCCCTCTCCAGTTCAGAAAAAATACCTGGGAACGCCACGTGATTCTTTGATTCCAAAAGTTGATCCAATGCTTAAGAAATTAAATTTAAGCAAAGAAGAAATCAGTGATTTATTAGCTTTTATTGAAACATTGAGTACTCCAACCAGAAGAATAATGACGCCGGAACTTCCAAAATAAGATAGTAATAAAAGTTTGTTTTTTGCCCCAATAAATCACAAACCTAAAAAGTCCGTTTTAATGTATTTGAAACGGACTTTTTTACTGTTCATTTGACAGAATAGTTACTTTAAAGGAACCAGAACAATATTAGGTTTCGGAGCTGGCTGCATACCACTTCCCAAATAAAAACCGGTGTGAGGTGGCTGGTTATACCCTACATTTTGCCAGGCAATACTCAAACGATACTGAGGATCGTGCATCAAAGTATATTGTCTCACATTGGTTGGAATTGTCGTTGAGTAAATTCGTAATTCGGTATTGTCTTCGCTTCTTAAAATCAATTCTTCTCTCCAGTCACCAATCAGATCTGCAGAAAGTGCAGGAGTTGATTTTGTTCCGTTATTCGATACAGCTCCAGTTGCTGTAAACAATCTGCCTTTTCCGTATTTGTCAATATAATTTGAGTTTAAAAGCTCCCTTGAAGTATCGCCGTCCCAGTAAATAAGGAAATTAATAGATTTCGGGGCATCGCCAATTTTGTTTCCTTTCATATCATATAAAAATGGAGAACCTGACCACCAGCATTGTGCTCCTTTTCGGGTTGGATCAATGTTATCTGCTACACCGCGCCCAACATCTTCATTAAGAGAATCAGTAAATAGAACTTTTCCGTCAGCGGCTGAAAATACAGCTACGCCCGGACCTGTTGTTTTATTCTCAATTTCATGGATTCCAAATGCTTCCAAACCGGGAACTTCCGGATTCAGATCGGAAACATGTAAAGCATCCCCATGTCTGAAACCTGTTGTGTACAATCCTTTACCATTATCATCAACACACATTGATCCGTAAACGATTTCATCTTTGCCGTCGTTATCAACATCAGCAACTGTTAGTCCATGATTCCCCATACCGGAGTACGGATTCTCAGCATCTTTACTGTCAAAAACCCATCTTGAAGTCAGTTTTTTATTTTTAAAATCAAAGGCTGCTAAAACAGTTCTCCCGTAATAACCACGACACATTACCACGCTTGGGTGAATCCCGTCTAAATAGGCAACACAGGCTGTAAAGCGATCGATTCTGTTTCCTTTGGTGTCATTTCCTCCGCTTCCTCCATGTCCTCCCCAGCCAGCCAAATCACCACGTTCCGGAATATAATCTGTGGTTGTAACCAGTTTTCCGGTTCTTCCGTCAAAAACAGAAAGGTATTCCGGACCTTTCAGGATTTTACCAAAAGTTCCCGATTTTGGATCTCTGTCTACCCAGTCTTTAGAAGCATCTCCAACCACATTGCCCTGACTATCGGTAGTTCCGTCAGCCGTTTTACAAACCAGTTCTGCAATTCCATCACCATCCAGATCATAGACCATAAACTGTGTATAATGCGCTCCTTCGCGAATATTTTTACCTAAACTAATCTGCCATAAAAATTTTCCTTCTAAAGTATACGCCTGAAAAATAGGTGAATCAGTAATACCGGTATGCGAATTATCATGTCCTTTTCCGGTCATATGAACTATTAAATCATACTTTTCATCACCATCTAAATCCCCTGTCGAAAGATCATTCGGAATATAACCTTCAACAGGCTTTATAGCTATAGACAAATAATTTTTGTCTGCGCTTGAAGCCGGAATTGTAAAACTCCCTTTTGCATCTGTTTCATTGCCTTTTAAAACCGTTTTTACAAACCAGGTGTTTTCTTCTTTCTCATTGGCTTTGGCATCAAGAAAATTTGTCGCTCCGGTTATGGGTTTGTCGTTTAATTTTATGGCTTTCTGAGTACCGCTTTTTCGATATAAATTAAAAGCCAGATCATCAGAATCTGTCCCTAAAACACGCCAGCTGATAAAAAACTGACCTTTGTCTTTTATCGCAATTACGCCACGGTCTAAGTTTTCCATTTGTCTTTGGGCAAGTAAAATTGAACCTGACAAAAAGAATAACAGTAATAAAATTTTATTTTTCATAATTTGGTTTTGGTTGGTAAAGTTTTTATTTAGACAGGTTTTAGTCGATAAGGTTTACTTAGGAAAAAAATAATCTCGCAAAGTCGCAGAATCGCAAAGTTTGTGATTTTACATTTTTCTTTGCGTCTTAGCGACTTTGCGAGATTAAAAAACTTAGCTCCTCAGAATCTTAGCACCTTAGCATCTTCAAAAACTTAAAACATCTTTTTAAATCCTTCACTTTTAACTTTCCATGTTCCGTCTTTAGGAAAGCCCGGATTCCCAATTGTATTTCCTTCCCAACCTGCGCACATCATCGCAACAGCAGTAAGTAATCCTCCATTACCTGGAAGATAAAGCGTTAACCTTCCCGACTGATAATTGTGACCATTTTTCAGATAGGTGTTGGTTACTACATTCATAAAAAGCGCGTCAATCGCTTTTTCCGGCATTTGTAAACGGGCTGCAGACATCGCTGTCATCGGAAAATCCCATCCCCATGTTTTGTCCCATGACCAGGTATCCCAAACTAAATTGAAAGTGTTTTTCATGATCTTTTTATCCAAAAGTGAAGTCTCCGGAAGCATCCCGTAAGTTCCTAAAACTGATGGATGATCTGTCTTAAACTCTGGATTTGTGTAAGAGTCCGTAGCGCTTTCTGTTGCCAGATAAACATCTTTAGCAATTGGCAAAGGCGATAATTTTGCCAAAACCGTTTCCCACTTTTCAGGTACTTTCTGGTTTAGTTTTTTCTTCCAGTTGATTGCAGTTTTTAAAGCCCAATTCCAGTACGCCAATTCATACGTTGGATTAAAAGTTTCGATGGCTTTAAATCTTTCCTGCGCCGGAATAACCCCTGGCCCTAAAACGTAACGGTCGCTTTTACTGTCATAATTGGCAAAAGAAGCCATGAAATCAGCTGTTGCAAAAACACGTTCACTGTATAAATTTAAAGTTGCTGCTGTTGGTTTTGCCTGATAAATCAAATCGGCATAAGTAATAAAATGCGGCTGCTGCCAAATCAGGAATACCCCAACCGATGACGGACTTTCATTACCATCATAATCTGTCATTTTTTGCCATCTTGCCCCTTCAAAACCTTGTCTTTTGGCAATATTTTTAGCTTTTTCAAAAACTTTCTGATACCACGGAAGACTTTTCTCCAGTAATTCTGGTCTGTCCCAAAGTGCAAAATGTACTCCATGCCACCAATGCATTTCTAAATGTGGTTTCCCGAACCAACTGTTGTAAGTCAAACCCGTTTCTTGTGGCGGAACTTTTCCGGTACATTGCAATTTGGTAAGGTACTGCGAAAGGATTACACGACGCTCCAATTCATGTGCACGTTTGTCTGTACTTCCCGAAAAATCAACTGCTGCTCCGCTTTGCCAAAAAGATTCCCAACCAGCGATACTGCTTTTTTCAATCGCTTCAAAAGAAGGAATAACTGATTTGTTTTTATCCGTTTGAATGAACGAACAGCTCAATTCGATCGTATTGCCTTTTGAAGGTTCTACAAGAAAATAATGTTTTGCTTTTTCTTTAATCGATGCAGTTCCTTTCCATTTCAAATTAATATCATACGAAATACTGTCCATTATGTGTGTAATGATAGCTTCTGATTTATTTTTGATTTTCAGATTGCTTTTATAATCTTGTTTTCCTCCCCATTTTTTCCCCATTTCAGTCCCCGCAATAGCTACATTTGAAATAGCTACATCCTGTTTTTCTTCCCATTTCGTCCCCATATCGCCCCATAATCCTGTTGGAAAAGGGATTCGGACACGAATTTTCAAACGTCCTTGCTGAATTAAATCCGATTCTACTTTAAAGCCTACAGCATCTTTTGTCTGATCGCAGGCTGTTATCACTTTCACGGAAGTGCCTTCTACCTCAAAATAGCTCTCAATTTTTCCGGTCCATAAATTCAGCTTTTGATTAATGGCTTTAATATCTTCCGGTTTTACCAAACTTCCATCTTTTTTGGTGATTTCAAAACCTATATTTCCCAATTGCAATAAATGCGGGTTCTGACGAAACCACTCGACTGCTTCTTTTTTTCGCGCAGGTTCCTTGATTTGTGTTGAATATGAAATCTTACGACCATACTGATCTACATCTTTTAAAGTTTCGGAAAACTTATAATTCTCCGTATTTTTATAACTATCCCAACCCCATTCAGATTGCGTTCCAAGCGGAATTCCGTTTTGGTATTTTTCAGGAAAACTTTGCAATCCTGTGGCATCTACCGTAAACGCAAAACTGCCATTACCAACCGTCAAAGAAGCTAAAGTATCTATTGCAGTAATTTGAATATTATGCCTTGTTACCAATGCTTTCCTGTCTATTTTTTGCTGTGAAAAAACAGAAAAAGACAATACCAAAAAGGATACAGATAGTAATTTTTTCATATTATAGTTTTAAAATTTTATTATTGCCATTGTTATTGATTTTTGAAATTGACTTTTGAAATTGTTATTGACAAATTATCTAATTTTCAAATTGACACATTATCTAATTAAGGTAGCACTCATCAAACCAATAACCACATCATTGGCAATCGTTTTCAAAGTAAGACTTTTTAAAGTTTTATTTTTATCCAAAGGCAAATCTAAAATTGTGCCTGCCCCACCATCTATTCCAAAATTCGAAAATCCTTTGATTCCTGTAAAATCTTTGAAGGTTCTGGAAATTTCTCCCGATTTCAAATAGACTCTTGGCGGTTTTGGAGCATCTGTTGTAAATGCCAATCCGTCAACAAAATAATCCTGCTCAATTGGCCACCAGTTTTCAGGGTTTTTCAACTGTAAAATTTCTGAAGTCCCGTCTGTATAATTTACTTCAATTTCACCATTTACGATACGGCTTTGCATTGGATTTGTAGTTCCAGCAACCATAAAATAAATATGCGATGCTTTTCCGCTTAACGGAATATTGACACTTTTTGGAAAATTATCCCACTGTGATGTAAAAACAATATTTTTTAGATTTGAATCAGAAGGCGTTTTAAAAACAATTCCTTCGGGAGTTGTAATTTTTCCAGTTGATTTTGCTTTTTGACGCAATCCTGAGTCGTCCAGTTTTACAGAAACATTTGGATAACACCAATTTCCAATTCCGTTAGTTGGAAGCTGTAAGGTTACAGTTTGTGGTCTTGGAGACAAGTACTTTTCATTAAAAACATCTGTTACTTTCGAATTAAAAAAAGAAGAAAGCAAAACAGTTTCTTGTTTTTTCAAATGGTTAAATGGAATATCCCAGTTAGTAAAAGTTACTTCTTTTATTGTATTCGAATCATCTTTAACAGAAAACTTATTGGTTCCCGGAACTAATTTCTCAAACGGAATTACAACAGTTTCTTTCTGATTTGTACTTAAAGATATCTTTTGCTGAGTATCTTTTGCTGAAGCATCAAAAACTACATTTCCTTCGATCTTGTTTTCCGAATTATTTTTCAGGGTAATTTCAACAGAATTGTTTTTTAACTGAATGCTTTCTGATTCAATTTTAGGCTTTAAATCCACATCAACAGCTTGCCACCACGTTACATCTCCTTGTTTTAACTGAATAAAAAAAGTTTTATTCTTATTGCCATAAGCAATTGCCTGATATAATTTTTTGGTTTTTGAAACTTCGTTAAGAATAGACTGCGGATCATAAACTGAAATAATTTCTGCCTTAGCCGTTGCTATGTTGAAAGACTCTCCTGCTGTCAAAGACTTTATAGATTGTATTTCTTCGAAAGCTTCTCCCTTCCAGTTAATTTTCACATCATACGAAGTATTATAAGGTACTTCTATTGCAATTTTTGGATTGCCGATACTTTCCGGAATACTTTTCCAGCTACCCGATTTTCCATTAATCGTAATGTTCTGAATTCCATCAAAAGGTGCATTTACAATCAGTTTCAGGTTCATTTTTGCTGAAAACTGATTTTTTATGAGATACGAATCGGTTTTGTTTTCTCTTTTAAAACCAATTGAAATATCCGGAATATCTAAAGCCGCATGATCCCATTTTGCAGGAAATCCCGGCTGAATCGTCAGTACTTCAGCCAAAGCATCTAGCTGTATTCCAAAAAGCCCTTCAACCAAAGTTCTCGAAGCCATTCCAATTGGGTCGGCAAAATCACGATACAATTCACCACGAATTGCATCCTGATACATCAGCTGTTCAAAACCACCCGGAGAAGCGCCCAAATACATACTTTCTACTAAAGCACTTTCCCACATTTTAAAAGCTTTTTCTGATTGTCCGCCTTGCCAAAAAGCCAAAGAAGTATGCAGCTGTTCTGCCAAAGCTACATTGTTTATCGACCAGGTATAAGGCTGCCAGTTGGTTGTACTGATCATATAAAGATCGGTTTTATCAAGTCCTTCTGCTGAAATAGGAATGTGTGGAATCTGATTATCAACGTAAGAAAGCATCTGATAACTTTCAAAAGGATTCGACAATTCCGAATCAATAGTATGATAAATACTCCAAACACCCGGAACATCATGCAATAATCTGTTACCGAGAGCATCTTTATATTCTGCAAAAATTCCTTTTTTCGGAATCCAGAGTTGGTCTTTCGAAGCTTTTAAAATTTTATTCGCTTCATTCGTAAACGGCTTTTCATTCTGCTGGATCTTTTTGGCCACTTCGGCAACTGTTTTATTCGCATAAAAATTATAAGCCGAAGAATGAATCACACCGCCACCACTATATTGCAAAGCATCACTCGCCCAGATAGTCGCATAGGCATCATAAAGTCCATCATTATCAGGGTCAAAGTTTCGTTTTTCCCAGTTTAAATGTCTTTGAATTGTTGGCCACATTTCTTTCATGAACGAAGTATCTCCTGTCCACTTAAAATGTCTCAGCATCTGATCGAAAAAAACCAGATTCATATCATAATGATGTGCTACAGTGTTTTTGTTTGGATTTCGACTGATGTACCCGCTGCTGAACATTGAGGTTCCCAAAATTTCTTTCTGGCGGGCAAAATTCCGAACGGTATCCAAAACTAAAGGACCTCTTTCCGGAGTTATAACCTGTGATTTGCTGTAACTTGTAAAATGCGTTTTCGCACGGTCATGCCAACCTAACGGATCAGCAGTGTAAGCCCCACGCCATGCATTCAGGTACATACGCCATGCGATAGCTCCGTGAAGATAAGCCGGGCTCTCCCAAATTGCATCAGCAGCGATAGAAAGTGCTGAACCTAATGTATTGATATAAGGATCCGGTGTTGTAACTTTTACTCTATTCGCCAAAAGATGTGTTTCCTGAATCGATTTCTCATACAACTGTGATATTCCTTTTTGAGAAACATCCGATTTTAAATCTTCGCTTGAAAAAAGCCAATACAATTCATTTTTCGAAATAGTGTTTTTTCCTGTAACAAGCGTTAGGTTTTCCGGATTAGAACTGTATAATTCCAAAGGCGTTTTTTGTTGTTTTGGATTGGCTAACTTTACATCAGAACCCGGAAAATATCCCATCAAACTTTTGTTGTTACCCGTTTTCTGCTTATTGCTTTCAGAACCGTATTCGAGTAAAAAAGATTGTTTTTTTAAAGTGTATTTATTATTAGCACAATATTCAGGCTGCAGATAAAACACCGACTCAGGATCCGCACCAATATCGCCGTCACGGCTGAATTTTTTACCGGTAGCACCTCCGTAAGCCCAAACTAAGTTTATTTTTTTTGGTACATTTTCACCATAAATCTTTACAACAAAACCTTCTTTTTCTTTTAAGGCAACTACTTTGACAATCAGTTTACCGTTACCTAAAATAGGATCCTGAATTTCGTATTGCATCGTCCCTAATACATATTTGGTACTAATTTTTGCTACTTCAGTAATCCATTTACTTTCTTTATCGTTTATTAAACCAAATTTCAAATTCCCTCCCATTCCCGGCATGTACATCGCAAATTCAGGTAAATCTCCGGTTTCTACTCTAAAGCCTGTATTTGATCCGTAAAGTGCACGATTGAATTTTCGGGTGCCATTTTTCAAAACAAAACTATTTCCCTCGGGAACATAATGTATTTTACGCTGCGTTTTTTCCTGTCCAATAATTAGCGCAGGACACAGCAATAGCAAGCCAATGAGTGTGTGAATCGTATTGTTTTTGGTTTTCATAAAATTTGAGAATCAGAAGGCACATAAACATTATCAACGCATAATAACTTTGATAATTTAATCGCAATTTCTTCGTTTTTTTATGGTATTGCATCCTGTACCTACCTGATTTTTTCAATATCATAATTTACATTCTTTCATTTTTTTAACATCATAGTACAGGATACTATATAAATAAGTAACAGTTAGTTTTGAAAATACAATAATTTAAATAGAAAAACTTTGATAAACATTAAAACTTCCTTCTGTCTGTTTTTTTGCTTAGTAATGCATCTAAATTTATTTGCTTTGAATAGTAATTCTCTTACTGAAATTAACTCACAAGAGAACACTGAAAGTCAGTTGTTTAATTTTGGAACTGTATTAAAAAACAAAAAAGGAATATCCATAAACACTCCTTTACTATATGATGTTACCAAAGGATATGGTTTTGATCTTAATTCGGCATCTAATGTAAAAATCAATTCGAATACATTTTCCGTAAACAAACCCACTTATTTTTCTGTAAAACTTCCTGAAGGCAATTATCAGGTTGAAGTGGTTATGGGAAGTACTGAAAAAGCATCAAATATTACCATAAAAGCGGAATCACGAAGATTAATGCTGGATCAGTTTTCGATAAAAAAAGGAAAACCGGTAACCAAAATTTTTAATGTCAATGTGAGAACTCCGAAAATTGATGATAGCCAGAATGTTTCCCTTAAAGACAGAGAAAAAGACATCCTGAACTGGGATCACAAACTTACATTAGAGTTTTTAGGAGACGTAACCATTCAAAGTATAAAAATTACTAAAAAAGACAATCTTACAGTCGTTTATTTAGCGGGAGATTCAACCGTAACCGATCAGGATGTAGAGCCATGGGCTTCGTGGGGACAATTCATCACGAATTATTTTGACGATACAGTTGTGGTTGCTAATTACGCTGTTTCCGGTTCTGCACTAAGTTCTTTTAAAGGAAGCAATCGTTTAAAAAAGATTCTTTCACTTATTAAAAAAGGAGATTATCTGTTTGTAGAATTTGGACATAATGACGAAAAAATTAAAGGTGAAGGAAACGGGGCATGGGGGTCTTACTCTACGCTTTTAGCCGAATTTGTTCAGGCTGCCAGAGATAAAGGAGCGATTCCGGTTTTGGTGACGCCTACGCAAAGGCGTGCTTTTAACGAAAACGGAACTTTAAAAGAAACTCACGGTGATTTCCCTGCTGCCATGCGAACCGTGGCACAAAAAAACAATGTTGCGCTTATCGACGTTACCAAAATAACAACCGAATTATACGAAACCTGGGGCGATGAACCTTCCAGAAAGGCTTTTGTGCAATATCCAGCGAAT